>CAZOON010000399.1:0-1921 GCA_964581445.1 uncultured Halanaerobiales bacterium
GAAAAATCGGAAGAAAATTTTAAGAACTGTTCTTATTGTTATTGGCAATATTATGTCCTGTAATATCCAGGGACCTTTGCTGTACCTGCAGGGCTTTATAGCCAATATTTAAGCCACTAAAAGAATTCGACATTTCCGTCCCTCCTAACCTTTTCTATCAACAATATGAGTAATCTTGCTCTCATTCTTATTATTTTTCGGATTATATGTCTCTAAATTTGGCTCCAGTATTCTCGTCATCATATTAAAATTAAAATCATTTATTTTAATCGCTTCTTCTAAAAGCACCTTATTTTGCTCATTCTGCTCCTGAAGTTCATCTATAATCTTAATTAAATCTTCTCTTAAAAGGGAATATTTCTCTTTCCATGATTCAGGCAATTTTTCAAATAATTTTTGATAATTAATCATTTGATTATCTAAACTGATATCAATATTTAAATTATCAATTATATCTCTTCTTTTTTCTTCTAGTTCTTCAATCTTAGATATTATCTCATTATCTTCCTGTACAATTTCTGTAAGTTTTTCAATATCATTTGCTATAATAATTTCTTTTTTTTGCACAGCCTTATCCTGCAATTTTTGGTAAAGCCCATATTCTTTTTTTAATAATTCATATAAAAATTCAATATTTTTGTCCATCTATCTCACTCCCGGGTAAAGTCCTTTAATATCTTTTCGGCAAGCAAACGTGGATTTACCTGGTACTCATCATTTTTGATGGCTGTCTTAATATCAGCAATTTTTTCCTGTCTAACATCTGGTAATTCTTTCAAGCTGGCCTTAATTTCTTTTATTTCCTTAGCCTTGATTGAAATATCCATCTTATCAGTCTTTTTTTCTGTGTTTTTCTCTAGCGCATTTTTCTTTTGATTCTGATAGAGCTTATGAATCTTCCCTGCCTGAAGATTGTTTATCTTCATGGAAATAACCCCCTTTAATGAATAAAATATTCTAGCTACTATATTTATCGTTAAAACCCCTGATAAAATTAAGGTTTTTTAAGAAAAAATTTGTATTATTGCTTTTTGTGCTTCTTTTTCTTTATTCTATTTGCAATAAACATTTCATCAGACCCTTTTTTCCCTTTTCCTTCATCCTCAATATCTTTAGTATTACTCTTTGGATCAAAACCAGATAATAATTCCTGTTTACATTTAACACAAAAACGTCCTTCACTTATGGGAGCACCGCATCTTTCACATTTTAAAGTATATTCTATTTCCAGTCCATCAGCTATTAAACGACCATCTTTAATAAATTTAATAATTGTATCCCTTTCTACCTCTGTTTCTTCATGTACCTCTTCAATCGTTGCATGAGGATTATCCCAGAGAAAATTCTTGACCTTTGTATAATCATCCTCTTCCTCTTCACGACATACAGCACATAAGTTATGAGTGCCATCATAAGAAAATAGGCGCCCACAGCGTGGGCAATTTCTTAATTCCATACTATTAACCCCCCTGTTATATTAATCCTTGCATTTCTTTCATATAATTATATCAACAAGAGTATATATATTCAATGCTCAAAAAGTTCCTCTTCACAAAATAATTTTTAACGATTATATTACATAAAAAATAGCGAAAAATAAACTTGCTCACTTCGTTCGCTTCAAACAGTATTTTTCTTTAACTATTTTTTCTATAATATAATCTAAATTATTTGATTTCATCCGACTTTGTAACTGATACTGTATAAATAACCTTTTAAAACTCATTCCAGTTTGGAAAGTTCAAGACCTCCACCCCACGAAAACATCTTATTAACACAGTTAAAATATATAAAAGGAGTTTTAATAATAATATCGAATTATAAAAAAGTGAGGTGATATTCTTGAAGGAAACTTTAAAAAAGATTCTGGATAAGTTAGATAATATGGATAATCGTTTAGGCCAGGTAGAAACTAAAACAA
>CAZOON010000400.1:0-1920 GCA_964581445.1 uncultured Halanaerobiales bacterium
ATTCAAGTCCTTCAAGATGAGTGGGGCCAACATTAGTAATAATTCCATAATTTGGCCTGGCAATTTCTGCAAGAACTTGAATTTCTCCAAGACCACTCATGCCCATTTCCAATACAGCTATCTCCTCATCTCCACTTAAACGTAATAAGGTAAGTGGTAAACCATAGTAATTATTATAATTACCCATAGTCTTTAATATTCTATACTTTTTACTTAATATATTTGCAAGCATATCTTTTGTTGTTGTTTTTCCTGCACTACCAGTAATACCAATCACTTTCAAATCAGGATACCTCATTCGATTATAATGTCCAAGGTCCTGCAAGGCTTTGCTTGTATCTTTAACAAGGATAATTGATATACCAGGATAGGCTTTTATCGTCCTATCAACAATTAAGGCACTTGCCCCATTATCAACAGCATCAACAATAAAATCATGCCCATCATATCTATCACCATTTATAGCAATGAAGATATCACCTGGCTCAAGAGTTCTACTGTCAATTGATACACTTTCAATCTCCTTAGAGGGATTACCCTGTATTATCTTTCCGGAAACTGCTTCTCGAATTTCTTCAATTGTCAGAGGCTCCATATAATTCCTCTCCTCTCATGCTTTTCTGAATTGCCAGTGCTGCCTCTTCCCTATCATCAAAATGAATTGTTTTGTTCTCAAATATCTGATAATTTTCATGTCCTTTTCCAAAAATAATAATCATATCATCTTTCCTGGCCAGACTTATAGCCCTTTGAATGGCCTTCCTGCGATCTGATATCACCTCATATTTTACTTTTTTATCCATCCTGATGATACCCCTTTCAAGCTCTTTTAAAATATCAATAGGATCTTCAGAGCGAGGATTATCAGAAGTTAAAATACTATAATCTCCATATCTGGCAGAAATTTTAGCCATAATTGGCCTTTTACCCCGATCTCTATCACCACCACAGCCAAATACTATTATAATATTACCTTTTACAATTTCTTTTGCAGTTATTAAAACATTTTCCATACCATCAGGTGTATGAGCATAATCTACTATTAGCGAAAAATTCTGACCTTTATCAACCTGCTCCAGACGACCGGCAACACCCTTTAAATCATTTAAACCTTCATAAATAGTTTCATCACTTAAACCCAGAGCCCTGCAAGTCCCAATTGCTGCCAGACTATTATAAATATTAAACTTACCCGTTAAGTTAATATCCACTTTCTTATTATCTATTGTAAACGAAGATCCATCCGGGCTTAATTTAATATTGCTGGCCTTAATATCAGCATTTTCATTAATTGCATATGTTAAATGATTCCCCTTACAGGACTTAAGTATCTGTCCACTATGGGAATCATCTAAATTTATTACCCCTGTTCCATTTTCTTTCAACTTTTTAAATAGTTTACTTTTTGCCAGCAAATAACTCTCAATTGATTTATGATAATCCAGATGGTCCTGAGAAATATTTGTAAAAACAGCCACCTCAAATTCCATTCCTTCTACTCGCATTAAATCAAGTGCATGGGAAGAAACCTCCATAACACAATAATCCACACCTGCCTGAACCATTCTGTCAAATAAATAATATAAATCAAGTGATTCAGGGGTAGTTCTTGTGGCCGGTAATTCTTCATCTCCAACTAAATTTTTAATTGTTCCAACCAGGCCTATTTTAAAATCGGCTTCTTCTAATATATTCTTTACTAAATAAGTCGTAGTTGTCTTTCCATTTGTACCAGTTACCCCAATTAAAGAAATTTTTTTTAAAGGATAATTATAATAGACCTCTGCAAGATAGCTCATTGCTTTCCTGCTATCTTTTACCTTAAGATAAGTAATACCATCAATATATTTATCAAGATCCTTTTCAATAACAATAGCAGAAGCCCCATTATTTACTGCCTTCTCAATATACTTATGCCCA
>CAZOON010000401.1:0-1919 GCA_964581445.1 uncultured Halanaerobiales bacterium
TTCCATAACTCCTGAAACCGCGCTCCGATTGAACAAGACAATCTGCTGGTCTTGTACCAAATTCATCTTCCATTCTTTCAAGCATCCGGGTTACTATTTTAAGAACTGTCCCCTTCCAACCTGAATGAGCAAGCCCCACAGCCTTATATACCGGGTCATATAAATATATTGGTACACAATCTGCGTAAAATGATATTAAGGGGAGATCTTTTACATCAGTAATTAAACCATCAATTCCTTCAATAACGGTATCTAGATTCAATGCACCGCGTCCCTTATCAGAAGCAAGCACTCTGTAAATTTTATTTCCATGTATCTGTTCTGCTGCTATCAGATCATGATAATCTATATCAATAGCCTCAGAAATTAATCTTCGGTTTTCAATAACATTTTTACTTTTATCAGAAGTATGAAGTCCAAGGTTGAGCTCAGCATAATTATTACTGCTTATTCCACCTATTTTACTTGTAAAAATAGCCTTTACTCCAAAATTCTTAAGCTCAGTAATCTCAAAATATTTTATCTTTTTATAACTTGTTAATTTAAACATCTTAATCTTCCTCTAATAAACGTTCTAATTCCTGCTTAAATTTACTTACATCTTTAAACTGTCTGTAAACAGATGCAAATCTAACATAAGCAACCTCATCAATCTCTTTTAATTTATTCATTACCATTTCACCAATTATATCACTGGAAATTTCCTGCTTCATATCATTTTTAAGACTATTTTCTATCTCTTCAGCAGCATTTTCCAGTACTTTTTTAGGTATTGGTCTTTTTTCACAGGCCTTAATCATACCTTTTAATATTTTATTCCGGTCAAGCATTTCTCTTTCTTCATTCTTTTTCACAACAATTATTGGTAGATTTTCTAACCTCTCATAGGTAGTAAATCTTTCTCCACATTTAAGACATTCTCTTCTTCGTCTAATAGATGTATGACCCTCTGTATATCTTGAATCTATTACTTTACTCTCAAGATGGTGACAGTAAGGACATTTCATAATATTTCTCTCCTTCTGATTTTATTCATTATATTAGTATATCATAATTTATTATATTTTTAAACTAACTAAGATTACATCTTCACCTATCTTTTTTATTTCATCCCAATTGATAACAATATCCTGTTTATTGCTAAAAAAACTAAATAATTTATATTGGTGAGCTGGTATAATAACTGCTTTAATACTACCTCCCTCTAAATCAATGTCAACATCATCTATATAACCAAGTTTTTTCCCATAATCAATATCAATTACATCTTTCATTTTTAATTCTGATTTCTTCACCATTAAAAAACCTCCCCTCAAATTATTCTATGTCAGGGAGGCAATATTGTGATTATTAATCAATTAACTTTCTTGCCCAGTTAAATTTTTTAAATTTACTTTTTAATAACTCCACAACTTTTAATTTGAGCTTTACTTTATTCTCAAGATTAATCTGCTTTGTCTCAAAACATAAAGGTGGACTTAAAACACACCACCAGTTTGCCCCATTTCCTCTGCCAATAATAAGTTTTAATGCCCTGTAATTGCCTGCGGGTAATGTTAAGTCATTATAAGTTCTCATCGGGAAATTAAAATTTCCTAATTCTATATTAACCTTATGACTGAGACCTTCTTCATTTATCAGCTTTTCAGCTCTCTTTTTAATTTCCTGTAAAAATAGCTCGTCCAGAACTAAAAGCGACTCGTTTTCTGCCATATATGCAATTATTCCATCCCTTACCTTCCTTTTAACATATTGATCCAGTACAGAATCTGAATTAGCAATAACATGTAATCTTATTAAATTATTATTCCGATAGGCATTTATCAATTCATTTGATTCCTCTAAAACATAGGCACTATTAACAGTAAAGGTTAAATATATAATTGATATCAAAACTATTATCAATAATGCCCTTAAAT
>CAZOON010000402.1:0-1919 GCA_964581445.1 uncultured Halanaerobiales bacterium
CCCCATAAACATTTGTTCTTATTTATATTATAACAGAACACGGGTTCGCTGTCAACTCTTTTGAACGATTGTTTGCTTTTTATTTTTTGTTATGTTATAATTTACATGTAAATCTTAGATACTTATGATAGGGAGGCATAATAATGGAAAATTTAAGTGGGAGGCAAAAAGAGATATTATCTTATATAATCAGTGAGATAGATAAAAAAGGATATCCCCCTTCTGTCAGAGAAATTGGTAAAGCAGTTGGTTTAAAATCACCTGCTTCTGTACATAGTCATTTAAAAACCTTAGAAAAATTAAATTATTTAAGAAGAGATCCATCAAAACCCAGAGCAATAGAAGTTTTATACAATCAAACTAATAATAATGAAAGTAATTTTGATAAAGAATTATTTAATATTCCTTTAATTGGTAAAGTTACTGCAGGAGAGCCAATCCTGGCTGAAGAAAATATTGAAGATTATTTTCCTGTGCCTGTAGATTATTTAAAGGCCAGTAATAGAGATTTATTTATGCTAGAAATTGATGGAGATAGTATGATAAATGCAGGCATAAATGATGGTGATTATATTATTGCTCAAAAACAAAATATAGCAAGAAATGGAGAAATAGTTATTGCTCTATTAGATGATGAGGCTACTGTGAAAAGATATTACAAAGAGGATACACATATAAAATTGCAAGCAGAAAACCCGGACTATGAACCAATTAGATCAAAAAATATAAAAGTAATCGGTAAAGTTATTGGATTATATAGAAAATTAATAATTTAACTTTTATTTTAAAGATTATTATTATTTTTAAGTTCCTTTATTCTCTCTAATGCTTTTTTTATTTTTTTAAAATCATACCAGACATGTTCTTTCATATTACTATTCCGTAATAAATAAGCTGGATGAAAAGTAGGCAGAAAAAAATATTTCCCACGCTGAATCCACTCTCCACGCATTCTTGTTATCGAGGCATTTTTATTAATTAATGTTTTTAGAGCTGTAGACCCTAATGGGACAATAACTTTAGGGTCTATTAATTTTATTTCTGAAATAAGTATTGGTGCACAGGCTAAAACTTCATTTTCAGTAGGCTTTCTATTTCCTGGTGGACGACATTTTACAATATTACTTATGTATATATCATCACGATCAATACCTACAGCCTTCAATATTTTATCTAATAATTGCCCTGCCCTGCCAACAAAAGGAGTTCCTATACGATCCTCATCTGCACCGGGACCTTCACCAATTAACATTATATGATTTTCAGTAGACCCTTCCCCCATAACAACCTGATTACATTTTTCCCTTAAATGACATCTTTTACAATTTAATGCTTTATTTTTTAACTCATCATAATTTTTATCAGGATATTGAATTATATTATTAACTGTAATATTACCATTAATATCAAAAAACATCTTATCACCTAATTTTTATTTTTATTTTTTCTCTTTGATTAAATGTAACAATCTCTTTGTAGCCAATATTAATTAATAAATTATAAATATGATCAAAATTTTCGCCAACCCTTCCAGGCTGATGTGCGTCAGAACCTGTTGTTATAGGTATTTCCAATTCGCACGCCCTTTTTAGTATATCTAATCCAGGATATACCTCATTAACTGCTTTATTTAAGCCATTTGTATTTATTTCAATGGCAAGTCCATTATCCTTTATTACTTTTAAAGGTCTCTCAATATATTCCATAATACTTTTTTTCTCCGGAAAAAAATTAAATATTTTTATTAAATCTATATGACCAATAATATCAAACAAAGCTGATTCGGTTGCCTTAATTATAAGAGAAAAATATTTTTCATATAAATTATCAATATTCCAATTATTATAATTATATATATAATCAGGATGGTCAATTTCCCAATCCCTGACTTTATGAACTGAACCAATAACAAAATCAAA
>CAZOON010000403.1:0-1913 GCA_964581445.1 uncultured Halanaerobiales bacterium
TATACACCAATAAGTATAGTTAAAACTGGATCTATCCAATAAATATTATAGAAATGAATTAAAATACCACCAAAAACAACACCAACTGAAGACATGGCATCTGCCAAAAGATGAATATAGGCAGATTTAATATTTACATTTTTCTTTGCATTATCTCTTAAAATAATAACAGAAAAAGTATTTGCCGCTAAACCTATTAAAGCAACTATTATCATCATTAAGCCATTTATGGGTTTTGGGTCTATTAGTTTAAAATATGCTCCTTTAAACAAGTAAAATGAAATTATAACCAACACAGATGAATTAAACAAAGCCGCCAGTATTTCAGCCCTTTTATACCCAAAGGTCATCCTGTTATTATTGTCCCTCTGAGAAAGTTTTAAAGCAAAAAAACTAATAATTACAGAAACCCCATCACTTAAATTATGCAAAGCATCTGATAAGAGGGATAAACTTCCGGAAAGTAGTCCCCCAATCAACTCTACTAAAGTTATAATAAAATTTAAAAACATTGTAATAATTAAATTTTTACCACTTACCTCGCCATGATGATGGTGGTGATGATGTGCCATTTTAATTATTTCATTCCCTTCCAGATTCTCAATATTAACGGTTTATATTAGCTATTAAAGTATATATTAATATATATATTTTGTCAATTTATTCAGAATTCTTCACGGAATTTGATTAAGATTAATTATTCTTGCTTTAATTTCCCATAATCAATAGCATCTACAGGACAAACATACTGACACTTAAAACAATTTAAGCATTCTTTATTATAAATATATCTTTTATTATTATCTTGAACAAATATTGTATTAACTGGACAGGTTTTCTCACAAAGTCCACATGAAATACATTTTTTTTCATTAATATACAGGCCATATTTAGCGGGACAAGAAAATAGCGCTAATAAAGTTCCATATGGACAGATATGTTTATGCCACATTTCCTCCTCAAAGATTAATGTAATCATTACTGATAAAATAATAATATATAATAAGAGATTTATCTTAATTTCAAATATTTTAAAAACAATCATTGTAAGAACAAAAATAATTAATATAGACCATCTTACCCAGGTATTTTTGAAAAAATCTGGTGTTTTTATTCTTTTTATTCCTGTTTTTTTGTAAAACCAATTTATTGGTCTAAACAGGGTTTCCATGGGACAAACCCAGCCACAATATAACCTATTAAATACTAAAGAAATAAACAAAGTAATACCAAAAATTAATATCCATTTCTGTAAAGCTTTTTGTTTAAATAATACTAAAAATATAATTAGAAATAATATTTCACTTATTAATCTTATTTTCTCCTTATTGACTTTCTTCAAATTGAACATATTTACATCTCCTTTTACACATTAATTCAATAATTATCCCAATAGAAATTACAGAAAGCAATGTTAAAGCAAACCTTAAAGTAGTAAACTTTAAACCTAAAAATTGTATTTCCACACCTATCTGAGGTATCTTTAAAGATGCCCAGACCCCCAAAAATATGATTACATTTTTTAATCCTGCTTTTTTCCTTAATAACTCACCTGCAATGGGAAATGCTACATACATGGGACCAGTTGGTAAGGTCCCCAAAATTATAGCTGTAATTATACCTTTAAAACCAGTGTTTTGACCAAGATATTTTTTTATTAATTTTTCTGGAACCCAGACATCTACTAATCCCATTAATATCAAAACAGCAGGTAAGATACTTATCATCTTTAAACCATAATCTCTGGAAATAATTACACCACGCTCAACATTCTCTGGATAATAGTGAAAAAGGACTGCTATTATAAGAGCTAATATCAGTATTTTTATTAATTGTTTAATATTGATTCCTTCTTTTTTCACATAAACACCCCCATAAAAATTGCAATAATCGATGCAAAGACAAGAGCCAGT
>CAZOON010000404.1:0-1910 GCA_964581445.1 uncultured Halanaerobiales bacterium
GAGATAATAAAACATCCCAATTTTAAAGAATTGAGTATTTCATTGGAAAAATTATGGTATAAAGATGGTAAGTAATTATGTGCTTATCTTGCCAGATTAAAGAAGGTGAGTTTAATAAAAGAGGTATTCATTTAACTTTGTATAATATAAACTAATAGACGGGATAATTTTAGACGGGATAATTTCACACAATTATTTGTAATATTGATTTTCACTAAATATGTTCTAAAAAGGAGAGTATTAAACATGGATGAAAATAATAATGAGGGTGGTCTTTTTACTAATAAGGCAACGATAAATATTGATAAGTACTTCAGCCTATTTAAAAAGGCATTTGGAGGATGGACAGGATGGGTACTTATAATTGTATTAGTAGCTTTATGGGCTTCTCAGGGTTTATATACAGTAGATCCATCAGAAGTAGGTCTTGTAAAAAGATTTGGTAAACATGTTAGAACAGTAGGACCGGGGTTGAATTATCATATTCCAGCACCGATTGAATCTGTAGTTATAGTTAATATCAGTCAGGTCAGGAAAATTGAGGTGGGTTATACAACGATATCACCACCACCAAATCCCAAATACAGGATAAACAAAGAGGAAGCACAGATGCTTACAGGGGATAGTAATATTGTTCATATTGAATTTGCTGTGCAGTATAAGGTGAAGAGTCCTGAAAACTATGTATTTAATATAATAGATCCAGAGTCTATGATCAAAGCAATGTCTGAGGCCATAATCAGGGAAGAAATTGCTAAAAGAAAACTTACTGATATTATCACTGTTTCCAGAGATGAGATAGCACAGGATGTTTATAAGGATCTGCAGGTATTGCTTGATAACTATCAAACAGGTATTTTAGTTGAAGCGGTTAAACTTCAGGATGCAAACCCGCCTGAAGAGGTAAAAGAGGCCTTTGATGATGTTAATAGTGCCCATGAGGATCGTAAGACTTATGTTAACCAGGCCAGATCTTATGCCAATAAGATAGTTCCAGAAGCTGAAGCAAAAGCTGCCAGTATTATTAATGATGCTGAGGCTTATAAAGAAGAGAAAATAAATTCAGCTCAGGGTGATGTGGCTAAGTTTAAAGATGTATTGGCTAAATATAATATGGGAAATAAAGAAATAACAAAAACAAGATTATATATTGAAAGTATGGAAAAGATATTGCCCGAAACCCAGAAAATTTTATTAACAGAAAATGCAAGTGGTAGTAGTGTTTTAAAACTACTTGATATAAATAAAATTCTTGCTAATGATGGAGGTGAGGTAGAATGAAAAAAATTATAGCATTTGTCTTAATAATTCTACTCTCTATTTTTGTATACAATATGTTTTTATTTACTGTAGATGAAACTAATATTGCTGTAGTTAAGCAGTTTGGAGAGATAGTTAAAGTTGCTAAGGAACCGGGTTTATATACAAAAATTCCTTTTATTCAAAATGTAATATATTTAGAGGATAGGTTACTTTCTTATGATATAGAGCCCAGAAATTTAATTACCAATGATCAGAAAAGATTAAATGTGGATAATTATGCTATCTGGAAAATAGAAGCCCCGGATAAATTTATTGAGTCTATGAGTGGAAGTTTAGCCATAGCCCAGACCAGGATTGATGATATTGTTTATTCAAACCTTAGAAACAAACTGGCCTCACATAGTTTTGATGAAATTGTTTCAGAAAAAAGGGCGGGTTATTTAACTGATATCAACGAGATAAGTGCAAAACAACTTAAAGATTATGGTATAAAATTAATTGATGTCAAGATAAAAAGGGCTGATTTGCCGCAGGCCAATGAAAAGGCTGTTCATCAAAGAATGAGCTCTGAAAGGGAGCAAAAGGCCAGAGAAATCAGGTCTGAAGGTGAAAAGGAAGCCCGGATTTTGAAGGCAGAGGCTGAAAAA
>CAZOON010000405.1:0-1895 GCA_964581445.1 uncultured Halanaerobiales bacterium
GAGATTAATCCAAAAATTGGCTGATAATATAGAGCAAAATTATGTAGAGCAAAATCTAATTACTCTTAATAATAGATTAAGTAGTAAAGAATTAAGTGAATTTATCGTTAGTAATTTTATTATTATGAATCATATGAATGGATATACTTATGTTATTTTGAATAAAATTCTTAGTAGTATAGTAGTTTCAAAGTAAATTTTTTTAATACTTAATGAACATTGTTCATAAAAATTAAGGGGTATGAAAATATAAGGGAGATGGAAATGGATAGAAACATAAAAAAGCTGAGATATCTTGCAATAATTTTTATACTTGTTGGTTTAATTATTGGTGGTCTTAATCAGGGGTTGCCTCATCTTTTAGGAGAGGATAAGATTGAGCTTATAAATTTAATCTACCTGATATTTGAAAATGTTTTCAGGACTATTGTAGTTATACTTGCCAGTTATTTATCAATAAAATATTATAGGGATAAAAAGAAAGATTTGAGTAATTTTAGAAAAAATAATCTAATGGTCCTTTCATTATTAATGTTGACTGTTTATATCCTGTTTCCAGTACTCTTTAATTCCCTGTCTATTTCTTCTTTATTTATGCCTTTTGCCTGGAGCAGTTTTCCTTTTCAGATTATGCATCAGGGTGCTTTTTTTAGTCATCAATATAACCCAGACTGGTCTCCTGATTTTATTCTAAGCATATATCTTCTTTTTCAAGTCACAATATTAATTGGAACCATTTTAATTGGAAGACGCTGGAGTTGTAGTATGCTCTGCCCCTTTATGGCAGTGCATAGTGAAAGTCTGGGGGAGGCCCTTCCTCTTTATAAGTCGCCTAAAGTCAAGAAAAAGATTAAGGATAAGAAAATATTGTTCTATTTAAAGGTTTTTGTTTTGATTTTTATGGGCTTAATTTATCTGGCCTGGATAGTTTATTTTGTTTTTTCTTTTGAAATTATTTCTTTAGGGCAGCTTATATTATTAGAGAAGATTAAATATATAGTTTTTGAAGTTTTACTGGCTTATTTATTATGGATTTTTATGAGTCCCAGAGGATATTGTAATTATTGTCCGGCCGGGACAATACTGGGATTAGTGGCCAGGTTAAGTGGTCAAAGGATTGAGACAGGGCTAAGTAAATGTACTGGTTGTGGCCTGTGTAATAAAGCCTGTCCAATGAATATTGATATTAGAGAAATGGCTTTAAATAGTGAAGCAGTACGGGATATTAATTGTGTTGGCTGTGGACGCTGTGTTGAGGCCTGTCCTACAAATAATCTCCAGTATACAAGCAATTTCTTAAAAAGTATTGGAGCAAATATAAATGTAAGTTCATAAAAAGAACTTTAATTATTAATCCTTAGTGACAATCTGTCGTGCCATTGCCGCAGTATCTGTGATGTTTCCTGTTTTTATGTTAATTTCGGCCTATGGTCAGATGTTTGCTTATGTATTCGATAATTCTGGGAGCAGGTCTTAATATCTTGCTTAATCCCGTATTTATACTTACCTTTGAAATGGGGATGGATTTGATAGATAAAAATGGAGATATTAATCTAAGGATGATTGAGATTTGGAGTCGAAAGTATACTGAAGAAATAAAGTTTTAAGAAAATCTGTAAAATTTTTTATGGAGGTGTATCGAGTATGATAATAAAAAAGATGAATGTTGTTTTGTTAGGTATACTATTGATATTTGTTCTGATATATGTAACTGGGTGTGATTCTCTTATTCAACCGATTATTCAGAAGTATTTGTTGACTTTGGCGACTAATATTGATGTAGCGGGGACTGTTGCAGGTGGAGGTTTATATTCTATAGGTCAAAAGATTCAGGTTAGAGATGACAGATGTATCAAAAGGAACTACAACAGCTGATAATGGGAACATTTCAATAG
>CAZOON010000406.1:0-1894 GCA_964581445.1 uncultured Halanaerobiales bacterium
TAAAACTGGCCAGGGGCATATTTGTAAGGACGTAAAAATAATAGGTGTTGATATTGATGGGGCATTTGCAGAATATCTTAAACTGCCTGCAAGGAATGTTTGGAAAATTGATTATGATATATTTTTGGAGGTTGCTGCTATACATGATCCTTTTGGTAATGCGGTACATACTGCAATGCAGGAAGAATTAACAGCAAAGACAGTTGCTATTTTAGGGACTGGTTCCATAGGTTTAATTGCCAGTGCTATTGCAAAACATGCTGGTGCAAGTAAGGTAATTGCAATAGATATAAATAACTACAAACTTAAGTTGGCTAAAAATCTAGGTGCTGATATTACAATAAATTCTGCAAAGGAATCTGTAATAGAAATTATTAATAATCTTACAAATGGTCTGGGTGTAGATGTTGTGTTGGAAATGTCAGGAAATCCTAGTGCTATTAATCAAGGTCTACAAATAATAAAAAAAGGTGGATGGATTTCTCTTTTAGGGATTCCAGAAAATAAGGTAGAAATAGATTTAACAAATGATATTATATTCAAAGGAATAAAAATTTATGGAATTAATGGTAGAAAGATATGGGATACATGGTATAGGATGTCTTCATTATTAAAAGGAGGATTAGATCTTACACCAGTAATTACTCATCGTTTTGCATTTGAAGATTATGAAGAAGCATTTGAACTACTTTTAGCAGGAAAAACAGGAAAAGTAATATTATATCCTGACCGTAAAAAAATGGAGGAGGTTAATCCATAATGAAAAATTTAAAATCAAATTTTAAAATTAACAAGTCAATAAATTTCTCAAGTTTAAGTGAAGACGAAAAAGAATCTATTTATTCCACTGCTGTAAAAGTTTTAGAACAAACGGGGGCAAATATTTTTGATGAAGAAGCGAAATCATTATTAAAAAATGCGGGATGTTGGGTTGATGGGGATAGAGTTCGTTTTCCAATAGGATTAATTGAATGGGCAATTAATGTTGCCCCTTCTCGGATAATTATTTATGATCGTAATGGAGAGCCTGCAATGTATTTAGAGGATGATAATGCTTATTTTGGCCCAGGACCCAGTAATAATAGTTATAGAGATCCCTATTTAGGAGAAAAAAGAGAACCTTTAAAAAAAGACAAGGCTGATGTTGCAAGGGTCTGTGATTATTTGCCTAATATAGATTTTGTTATGGATTTAGGAACTCCTGCAGATGTAACTGATAATCTGGCAGATTTACATGCTTTTGATGCCATGATAAGAAATACTACAAAACCTATTGTACATTGGGGATTTGAGTTAAAACAATATAAGTATATATATGAAATAGCAAAAGAGGTTGCGGGAGGGGAACAGGATTTAGAAAGTAGGCCATTTTTAATATTATATTCAGAACCAAGCTCACCTTTATTACACTCAGAAGAAGCCATTTCTAAAGCAATTTTTTGTGCCCAAAAAAGGATTCCTGTAGTTTATACACCTGGAGTTATGTCAGGTGCAACAAGTCCAGTTACTTTAGCTGCAACCCTTGTAATGGGTATTGCAGAAAGTTTAGTTGGACTTACAGTTAGTCAATTAGTAAGGAAGGGTACGCCTTTTATTATGGGTGGGGTTTATTATATTATGGATATGATTACAACTGTACCAAGTTTTGGTAGCCCAGAGTTTAATGCTATGCAGGCTGCTATTGCTGAAGTAGCTCATTATATGGGAATACCTATTTTTGGAACAGCTGGTTGCACTGATTCCTGTACTATTGATGGACAGGCAGCTGCTGAAGCAGCTATGAGTACATTAACAGCTATACAGTCAGGTGCACAATTAGTACATGATGTTGGGTATATAGAATCTGGGATGACAGGCTCAGTAGAACAGTTAGTAATGGGCGATGAAATTATTT
>CAZOON010000407.1:0-1894 GCA_964581445.1 uncultured Halanaerobiales bacterium
TAATTTAGAAAATTTAACAACATTGATGGTAAGTAATATTGATGAAGATAAGCTTGCTTTAAAAGAAAAGATAGAAGTATCATTAAAACGGTTATTAAAGGAAACTTTAATCCAGAAAAATGGTAATGAACACTTTTTTTTAACTAATGAAGAGCAGGATATTAATAAGGAGATTAAAAATACAAGTGTGGATATGTCCGAGGTATTACAGAATGTCGGTGATATCGTCTTTGAAGAAATCTATACTGACAAAAAATACAGATATTCTAAAGAATATGATAATTTTGGTTTTAATCAGATGATTGATGATAAATTGAGGGGTAGACAAATTGAAGACATAGGTATAAAAATTATAACCCTCCACTATGGTGAAACTTCTGATAAACAACTATTAATGCAGTCAAATGGCGAGAACAACCTTATTTTAAAATTGCCTGAAGATCAAGATTTTCTGGATGAATTGGAGCAGTCATTAAAAATAGAGACTTATCTCCGTAAACGCAGTGGAACTAATAAGACTGAGACTGTAGCTGATATAATTTCCCGTAAAGGAAGAGAACAGAGTGAGAGGAAAAAGAGAGCCAAGAACTTATTGATTGATAGTATCAGTGATGCTACTGTATTTGTAAGGGGACAAAAGCTTGATATAAGAACCAGTAGGCCTACTGAAAAGATAAATGAAGGTTTTAAAGTATTAATTGAAGATATATATGATAAGCTAAACTATATTCAAAAACATACCAAATCCGAGCGTGAGCTGGCAGATTTAATAAAGAAAGATAGAATTCAGGTAACCCTAAATAATGAAGACCCCAATAAATTAGCAATAGATGAAGTAAAAGTATTTATTGATAGACAAAACCAACGCAAACTAAAAACTACAATGAAGACACTGATTGACAAGTTTACAGGTATCCATTATGGCTGGAAGGAACTTGATATTGCAGTTATTGTTATTAAATTACTAAAGACCCAGGAAATAAATCTACAATACAATGGAGAGGTGCTGGATACTGATGATAGAAAATTACCTGAGTATCTGACCAAGAGGAAATATCGAGAAAAATTAGTGATAAATAAAAGGGTAAAGGTGGAGCAGGAGCTAATCAATAATGCCAAAAAATTAGGCAGAGAGTTATTTGAAATTACTACCTTACCCAGTGATGAAGACAACTTACGAGAAGAGTTGAAAACGCTAATTAATAATAAAATAGTAACTGTAGCCAGGAGCTTATTAAGATATTATAACTCAGAAAAACCATATCCAGGGGAAAAGGATTTGCAGAAAACACTATCATTATTTGAGCGAATACATGATAAAAAAGATACCCATGAGTTTTTCAAAAAAATTAGTGAAGAATATGAAGACCTTATTAAATATGGAAGAAAACTGGATAAAATAAAGGGTTTCTTTGAAAATCAAAAAGATTATTTTGATAAAGCCTTGCGTACTATTAAGCTCTATGAGAAAAATGAAACCTATATTATTAATGATGAGATAATTGATATCATTAAAAAGCTAAAAGAAATAGTTGAATCTGATGAGCCCTACGGTGATATCCACAAGATTCCTGGCTTAAGAGATAAGTTTAATAATGTTTTTGTGAAAATGATAGAAGAAAAATGTGTACCTGTTAAAAGTACAATAATTAATGACAGAAACAAAGTAAAAACAGAGTTAGATAAGCATGATTTTAATGACTATTTTAAGAAAAATTTACTTGATAAATTTGATAGACTGCTGGAAAGGCTTAAAACAGCCAATAGTATTAATGAAATTAATTCCATGAAAATGGAAAGTGATACTATCAAGAAACGCTGTTTTAAACAGATAAAAGAAAAGTTGAAGATCATGAAAGTAAAAGAAACACCTATTGATGATGGAGTTAATAAT
>CAZOON010000408.1:0-1893 GCA_964581445.1 uncultured Halanaerobiales bacterium
ATTTGATCTTCATTTAAATCACTTTTCCTCCACCTATTTTATAATTGTAATCTTTTTAGGATCTATTTCTTTTAAGGTTTTAGTGTAAATATAATCTAAGTAATTCGGGACATTTTTAACATCAGTTAGTTTATTTTCAATCCTCCAAATTGCCTGATCCTCAAAAGAAATAATCATCTCCTGAGGTAAAGCAACTACATAAGAATGCCTTGCAAAGGTATCATCTACAAATTCTTTACTTAAATCAAATCTCTTTTCCATATATTCTTTCATTTTTTCCGGATTATTTTTAATATAATTTTCACCTTTAATTAAGGCTTTTAACAACTTTTGAGCCTTCCCTTGATTTTTATTAAGCCATATTTTTTTACTTATTAAAATAAAATTAAATGCCTGCCCGGATTGACCTTGCCAGCTTATAGCATTAGAGCCAAGTTCTTTTTCAATCCTGTATATATATGGATCCCAGCTAAAAGCAGCAGCGACTTTACCCTCAAGAACAGCTTTTACAATGTCAGATGGGGGAAGATCAACAATTTCTATATCTGCCCATGATAAGTTGTGATATGTTAAAAATCTTCCCAGATAATACTCTCCTGTAGATTTTCTTGTAACTGCTATTTTTTTGCCTTTTATATCATTTACACTATTTATTCCAAAATCTTTCCTTGCTATTAATCTATTAGTATATGCTAAAGCCACAGTGCCTATTGTTCTTATAGGATGTTTAAAACTATTACTGACAAAAACACTATCAGTTGCTGTTGCAATATCTGCTTTCCCAGCAAGAAGGGCATCTGTTGCAAGTTTACCAGCTTCATAATCATTGATTGTAACATTTAATTCAAAGTCTTTAAAAAAACCCTGATCCTTTGTAATATATATTAAAGCAGCAGAATCTCCCTCATAAGCTGCTATTGTAATATCCAGATAATCTTTAGTAGTAGAAATATTATGATTATAAATAAGTGTAAATAAAAATAATATTATTATAATTGTTATTAAAATATATAAAATTGATGATTTTTTCAAGATAACAGAAAACATCTCTTTTCCCCCATTATTTTTGAAGATTCTTTTCCATAAAAAAACACCTGAAAAATTATTACCTAATTTTTTAATTTTTTCTTGATGTGAATTTATATCTTTTACAATTAATAAATTTTTCATTTTTATTTTAACCTCATAAAATATTAAATCAAGTTTTAAATTTTATTAGTACCGTACACTTTTAAAAATACATCCGCTACTTCAAGAAAACTTTCTACCTTTGTTTTCTATAATTTCACTATTTTCTTTTTCCCTTGATAAAATATCCCTATAAGATCTTTTAGAAGTCATTGCATCCCAAGACATCTGCAACTACCAAAATATTTAAAATTAACGGTATATCTTCTCTTTTTAATACTTTTGGGTATCCCCCACCAGCATATCGTTCATGATGATACAATACATATTTTACTATATGTTTTAAAGAATCTGACTGACTTAATGGTTTATATGGATTTTAATATTTTGTTTTCTTCTCTTAAATCCTTATATTTTTTTTGCAACATACTTAAAATAACTCCCCTATTAATACTTATAAATATTAATTAAATTTAAATATAAAATTCTGCATCTTTTATAAATGCAGAGCACAAAATATAAATATATAGAAAACTTATTCAAAATGGCAGCCTGGCTATCAATATAATGTAATGACCCATGGCTTTGCGAATCTATATAAATAGAGTTGCCCTTATCATTTTAGTAAATTATTATCTAATTGTTATATTATGTAAAAATATAAAAAACAATTATCACCTTTTTAGTTAATATTGGCTCCCTCCAATATTTTTTAGTACTTTTTTACTATTTTTTCGACATATTATATCATGAATTATTATATAT
>CAZOON010000409.1:0-1889 GCA_964581445.1 uncultured Halanaerobiales bacterium
ATTTATGAGAAATATTCAGATGTTCCAATGGATTTTGCTGATGCAAGTTTAATAATTATATCAGAACTAGAGGATATAAAAGAAATTATATCTATTGACTCTGATTTTTATATCTATAGAAATATAAGAAATGAGTATGTAAAAAATATTTTTAATTATCATTAATAGTTGAAGCATTAAATAGAAGCTTAGATTTATATATAAACTTAATTACTTGAAGAAGTTCAAGTGCAAATTCTGACTTCAAAAATTTACTTCTGTTAGAAACCTTGTCCTAAAAAACAGGGTTTATGGCTCCGCGCCTATAGTGTAGTGATGGATTTTATTTTGTTTAAGAAGGTGTTTATCATGAAAAAAGAAGAACGAGTTTCATGTTATTCTCATTTTATTGGTTTTATATTGGCTATAATAGGAACAATTCATTTAATTTTTATAGCAGATAGTTTAATTTTTAAAATTATAATAATTATTTATGGATTATCTGTTATGACATTGTTTTTGACAAGTTCACTTTATCATGCCAATAAAAAATACGATGATGAAATATCAATTTGGAGGAAATTAGATCATATAGCTATTTTTTTGATGATTGCTGGAACATATACACCTGTTTCTTATGTTTATCTTTCTGGATACTGGAAATGGGGCATTATTATTGTACAATGGTTACTTGTTTTAGGTGGATTATTTTTTAAGTTTTTTTATTTAAATGTACCTCGCTGGTTATATACTACAATATATGTATTAATGGGATGGATGGGAATTTTACCTATAGCAAAATTGATTAAATCAATGCCTGCTTCTGCCCTGATGTTACTTCTAGCAGGTGGCGTATCATATACGATTGGTGCTGTTTTTTATATTATTAAGAAACCAAAAATTAATTCCAACTTTGGCTTTCATGAAATATTTCATTTATTTATTTTACTTGGGGCATTATTTCACTATTTATTAATTTATACAGCAGTTGTTCGGTGATAAAACTAATTTTAGTAAACGTCATATTATCCTGGTCACTTTTAGATTATCATATAAAGCGAACATAAACACATTGTATTAATTTTGTGAGCCCAAATCAGCTACATACTGGAAAAAGTAAGAAAATATTAAATCTTATAAAATTGCTAAGCAGCTATAATCCTGAGAGATAATAAGAGCAAGCAGAGATTGGTCGAAGATAGATGAAGTGTTGCTAAATCCAGAAAAATTATCTAATTTAAGGAATATTATTACTGATTACCTCATAAAATTAAGGAATTAAGCCGTTTTTCTATTACACTTTGAATTAAAAAGGGAGGTTTTTTTGTGAAAAAGAAATTTTTATTAATGGCTTTGTGTTTTATTATGATTTTTGGATTAAGTTTTTCAGCACAAGCTATATGGTGGTTATTTGGCGATCAGGAAATGCCACCTCAGGTAAGAAATGTTTATATTGGAAATGCTCGAGGTATTAATATTGAAGAACAATTGATAATTACTCAGGAACAATTGACTGATGGTCAACTTGTAATTAGAGGTTCGGCTTATAGCCAAAAAGCACCAATAGCTCAAGTTTTAGTAAGTTTTGATAGAGGTGAAAATTGGGATACTGCAACTATAGCAAAACCTGGGAATAATATTTCTTTTATATATGAATTTGAGGTTGAAGCTGGTCAAGAATATGAAATTGCTTTTCAGGCAGTTGATTTACAGGGCAATAAAAGTGAAGTATGGGATAGTGGATATTATTCTGTATTGATAAGTGAGCGTTCAATTGAAGAAATAATTGAAGAGGTATTAAATGAAATGATAAGCGCTTATTCTAGTAAGGATTTATATGCTTTTATGAATAATGTAGCCCTGGAATATAGAGGTGGACTTGATATTTTAGAAAATGCAATTCGATCTGA
>CAZOON010000410.1:0-1888 GCA_964581445.1 uncultured Halanaerobiales bacterium
AACACATTATTTTCATTTTTACGAAATATATTATACCATTCTCAAAATAAATGAGCAAGTAATTATTTGAATAATACACTAACTGATAAATCCTTAAAAATTCTATTAATTGCCTCTCCCAAAAGTGCGGCTACTGACAATACCTTTAAATTTTCAAGGGAAAGATGTTCATCCTGTGGTATTGTATTTGTAACTATAATCTCTTTTATAGGACTATTTTTCAACCTATCAATAGCAGGGTCTGATAATAATGCGTGTGTTGCACAGGCATAAACATTTTTAGCCCCTTTTTCAGTAAGCACCCTGGCAGCCTCTGTTATTGTACCAGCAGTATCAATAATATCATCAAATAATATAACATTACGTCCATTTACATCTCCCATAATATTCATAACTTCTGCAACATTAGGCTCTGGACGTCTTTTATCAATTATTGCCAGAGGAATATCCACTTCTTCTGCAAAACTTCTAACTCTTTTTACTGCCCCAACATCAGGGGCAACAGCAGTAAAGTTGTCTATATCCTTATCTTTAAAATAATCAACCATAATTGGGCTTGCATAAAGATGGTCTACTGGTATATCGAAAAAACCCTGTATTTGTGAAGCATGGAAGTCAATAGACAAAAGTCTACGAGCTCCAGCAGTTGTTACTAAATTTGCTACCAATTTTGCTGTAATAGGATCACGTGACCTTGATTTTCTATCCTGCCTGGCATAACCATAATAAGGTACTACAGCTGTTATTCTTCTAGCAGATGCCCTTCGTAGTGCATCTATCATCACCAATAATTCCATCAAATGTTCATTGACCGGGGGGCATGTTGGCTGAATTACAAAAACATCGGCTCCCCTGACAGTTTCATCTATTTTTACATTAATTTCTCCATCTTTAAATCTAGTTATTTCTGTTTCTATAGGTTTTTTTCCTAAATAACTACATATATCTTTTGCAAGTTCTGGATTAGAATTACCTGATATAATTTTCATCTTATCCCCATAAGTAGACATATAAACCCCCCTTATAAAATATTCATTAATCTTTTTTAACCTTTTTATGAAATCTGGCCGGTACACCAAATACTATTGTATCTTTATCGACATCTCTGGTAACCACTGATCCTGCGCCAGTCTTAACACCATCTTTAAGATTAACGGGGGCTACTAATGTCGTATTGCTTCCAACAAAAGCATTATTTCCAACATAAGTTTTATTTTTATTTACACCATCATAATTAGCAAATATGGTACCTGCTCCTATATTTGTAGCGTTTCCTATTTCTGCATCCCCCACATAAGTTAAATGGGGTACCTTACTATTCTCACCAATCTTTGCCTTTTTCAACTCAACAAAATTACCAATCTTTGCTCCTTTAGAAATATATGTTCCCGGTCTAATATAAGCAAAAGGGCCTATATTACAGTCATTTTCTATTGCACTCTCCAGAATAACACAATTCGATTTTACATTAATATTATTAGCAATTTCTGCATTTACTAATCTACTATGTGGTCCAATTATGCAACTTTTCCCTATATTTGTAGAACCTTCTAAATAAGTAAATGGATAAACCATTGTATCTTTTTCAATCACAACTTCATCATCAATATATGTAGTATCCGGATCAATTATAGTAACACCATTTTTCATATGTCTTTCATTAATCTCATTTCGTATTATTTTTTCAGCCCGGGCAAGATTAACTCTATCATTAATCCCAATAATTTCTTTTTCATCCTTAAGCAAATAAGGAATTACCTTCTCACCTTTTTCGTTAAGATAAGTAACTACATCAGTTAAATAATATTCTCCCTGAGAATTATTATTATTTAGATGGTCAAGAGCTTCATTTAACAATTCGCCATTAAAACAATAAACCCCACTATTT
>CAZOON010000411.1:0-1884 GCA_964581445.1 uncultured Halanaerobiales bacterium
TATTCAGCCTGATGACCCATGCCAGCATTAAGCACTATTTTCAAATCAGTTTTTTGGGGAATATTAAATTCATATATTCCATATTCATCAGTACTACCTTCCTGTAATAATTCATCCTGGGGACCATAAACCTTTACTAAAGCATTATTAGTTACAGTACCATCATCAAAACTACCCTCTACTATTACATTATCACCCTCAACATAAGCATATAATATTACCTTATGTGCATATATGGGAAGAGTAATTCCAAAAATAATAAAGGATATTATCATTAACATTAATAAATATCTTAGTTTATATGAAATAAAAATCACTTTTTTTCACCCCCGAAAAGTTCTGGTTTTACTTTTTTAATAAAAAGAACTATGAATATACTTATTACCCCTTCAATAAGCATTACAGGTAAATGAGCAAGAACAGCAAGTTTAGCTACTTCTAAAAATGACTGGTCTGTAAACATTAAGGAAACAGCAACCATAAGAGCTGTTAAAAATACTGCCAATGCCCCACAAAAAAAAGAAAGTATTCCCAGGTATATCTTATTATCTCTTTTAAATTTATAATTTTTAAAAAAATAATAAACAAGCATAGCTGGCAGGGCAACATTTAATGTATTTACACCTAAAGCAGTAATACCACCAAATTGGAAAAGTATACTCTGTAAAAACAATGCTATTACAAAAGCCGGAAATATCTGCCACCCCAGTAGAATTCCTGCTATTCCATTAAGAATAAGATGAACACTTGTTGGACCAAGAGGCACATGTACTAATGATGCCACAAATAACACAGCAGAAATAATACCTGTCTTTGGAATATCTTCTTCTTTCATTTTTTTTAAGCCCACACTAACTCCTGCTGCAGTTAAAGCTGCTCCAGTAATAATAACAGGTGCAGATAAAACACCTTCTGAAATATGCATAAAACCACCTCCCGTATCTATTTTTCGTTAATTATTATATATTAAAAAACAGAACTTTAATTGTTTAATTTAATTATATATGGTAAAATATTTTCAAGCCATGATGTGGATAGTTATCCAGGAAAGGCCTTTATATAAAGACCTTTCCTGTTCAGGTAGATACTACTCCATATCATGTGCTTTTATCCAGATTACACCACCAATTTTATGAGTTTTACCATCTATTTTATCACCTTTCATCATAGCGCCAAAACCCCACCAGCCAGCTTTAGGAATACCGTAAGAAAAAACGCCATTACTATCTGTTTTAACATACTGTCTATTAAAAGATTCAGCTGGCATAAATATTCCAGCATCATTAAATTCTGTAAAAGCAGAACTGTTAAGGTATTCAACCATAACTTTAGTATTTGGAACTACCTTACCATCTCTTTTAACAACTCCCCGTAATACATTACCCGTCCATATTCCATAAGGTCTTGTTAAAGGTATTATCTCTGCCTTTTGTCCCAACTCTTTCTCCCAATCTGTAGGCATTCCCATTTTATTTACTACAATTTTGGTATATTGGGTTAGATATAAATCTTTACCTTCTTCATAGTAAGGTGCGGGCTCGAGATAGAAAATATAATCCCCTGGACTCCTGGTCTCATATAATGTTTTCCAGGATTTAGCTCCATCAAATGTGAAAGATTCCAATTCTTCAAGTAAAGATTTTTCTCTTCCTTTGTTTAAAACTCCAAATTTAACCGGTTTATCCATATCCATGGAATGTGAAGCCTCCATAGGATGAGTAAATATTAATTGAATTCCTATTTCTTCATCTTCATTTGCACTAATAGTCTCATCTGTTGGTAAAATTAACTGAAAATGTGCAGAAACTGAAAAACTAAGTCCTAAAATAATTATTAAAACAAAACTTATTAAAGTAATTTTTTTCATTATTATACTTCCTTTCT
>CAZOON010000412.1:0-1878 GCA_964581445.1 uncultured Halanaerobiales bacterium
AGAAATCTACCAGGAAATTAAAGATTATCTGGACAGTAGTTTAAATATTAGAATATAGTTTCAATCAATTTTCTCAAACTCTTTCTAAATTTCAAATCATCAGCTTCTGTACGTTTTTTCTGGGTCTGGTGTCTGCCTCCAGCACGTCTTATCCGGGCATGAAGATGTCTTTTCATTAATAAATACTGGATATTTTTATCAGTATATCTTTTACCTGTTGAACTAAGGACAAAGGCACCATTTCCCAGCACAAGATTAGCCAGTCCATAATCCTGGGTGATTACAATATCACCCTCTTCACATTCATTATATATCTCAATATCCACTGATTGAAAGCTCTGATCAACCCTGATTTCCTGACCATATTCAAGCTGAATATTATGATTAATATCAAAAAATACTATGAGTTTTATATCATATTCTTCAGCAATCTCTTCAACTATTTTAATTACAGGAGAAGCATCTCCATCAACTAATATCCTCATTTTTTTACCCCTATTTAAATTACTATTTAATTTAAGAAAACTAGCTTGGGTCAACATGGATAAATATCTCTTCAATCTTATCTATATTCCTGTAAATTCCATCTTTTATCTCTCCACTTATATTATGGGCCTCTTCTACAGTGTAATCTGAATCAACTGTTATACACATATCAAGATATATTTTTGGGCCTAAATACCTTGCTCTAATATTATCATAATCAAGAACATTTTCATTAGTATCAAGTATCTCCCGAATTTCATCTATTATTTCAGTATCTGGTGCCCTATCCATTAAACCATCATAGGCTGATTTAACAATCTCTATTGCTATTTTTAATATTATCATGCCCACAATTATTCCTGCAAGTGGATCAAGTATCCTCAAATATGATATATTATAAATTCTTCCTGCCATACTACCCCCAATACCAAGTAATGTACCCAGTGAAGAATATACATCTGAGCGATGATCCCAGGCATTGGCTTTTATAGAATCACTATTTATTTTATTACCAACCCTGTAAGTTATCCTAAACATTATCTCTTTTGTTACTATAGATACAATTGCAGCAGCAAGGGCCAGGTAGGTAGGGGTAAGATAATCCCCTGTCCTGATTGCCAAATAAGAGCTTCTAATAATTAGCAAACTCATTGACAATAATATAAATCCCACAACACTGGCAGATATAAACTCAATCTTTCCATGTCCGTATAAATGATTTTCATCAGCTGGTTTCTGGGCAATTTTTAACCCAATAAAGACAACTAAGGTTGCTAGCACATCTGAGGCAGAATGAATTCCATCAGCAATCATTGCTTTACTATGTCCCCAATAGCCAGCAACTATTTTTATAAGGGTCAAAAAAAAGTTACCCCAAACACATATAAGAGTAATTTTTTCTCCCTCTTTATATTCAGGTAAAAGCGCCATCTTATTATCCAATTATAATCCCTCCTGGCTATTAAGTCTTCAATATATTATTCAAAAAACCTGCATTTTTATAATATTTAATACTATTTTTCTACTATAATAAATATTATTTCTACTTATAAATAATGACATAAACGGGTAAATTATTAAAAATCTAATAAAGGAGTTATTAATATGTTTCTATCAACAAATAATCTTGGAAAACGTTTTGGTAAACGCTGGGCTGTCTCCGGTGTGAACTTAAACCTTAATAAAGGAGATATCATGGGGCTTTTAGGTCCTAACGGAGCAGGCAAAAGTACAATAATTCGCATCCTGACAGGTTTAATTGAGCCCAGCAGGGGTGAAATAATGATTAAAGATAAAGAATATAGTAAAAATACTCAAAATATCAGGGCTTTAATAGAAGTACCCCAATTTTATAATTATCTTAGTGCCTGGGATAATCTAAAAATAATTGCC
>CAZOON010000413.1:0-1877 GCA_964581445.1 uncultured Halanaerobiales bacterium
ACTTCTATTTCCAGTTTTTCATTATTAAAAGCCTTAACAATTCTTATACCAGACAGGGTTTCCTGAAGTATAGCAGTAACCATACTCATCTTTTCCTGTATATTTGTACTTATATGTCTCATCTTATTTCCGAAGATATTTATTGCATATGCTGCCATTGGTATAATAAGAAAGGCAACAATAGCTAATTTCCAGTTAATATATATTAAAAAGCCAATAATCCCAACAACCATAATGGGCTGTAAAACCAGGCTGGAAAGGCCTATGGTAATACTCTGCTGGATAACATTGACATCATTAGTGAGACGAGACATCAAATCCCCCAGCCTCTGTCTTTCATAAAAACTCAAAGAAAGTCCCTGTAAATGCTGATAAAGGTCTTTACGGATATCTACCACTACTTTTTCACCTAAACCTGATAAAAGATAGGTCTGCAGATAATAAAAAATCCCTTTTATAAAAAACAGGAGGACAGCCCCCAGGGCAATATAATTCAAAATTAAGGTATTACCGGATATAAGTACATCATCAATTAAAAACTTTATTAACCAGGGTACAGATAAATCTGCCAGTCCAACAAATATCAAACTGATTAATCCCCAGATTAATCTCCATATATATGGTTTTAGATAACGGTATAATTTTCTGTATATATCCACTTTTTACCCCCTAATGTATTCTTGCAAAATCTATTGCTAATGTCAAGAAAATATCTTAAATTTATTTGTAAAGTTTCATTTAATATAATAAAATATAATTATAATTATTTATAAACAGGAGTGATATTATGGCAAATAAAGAAATAAGTGTTGTTATTCCTACACACAATCGTAATGCTATCTTAAAAAAATGTCTTACAGCCCTTAATGAACAAAGTTATCCTTCAGATAAATTTGAAATAATCATTATTGATGATGGCTCAAATGATAATACGGGCCAGATGGTAAAAAAATTAGATATTAATATTGACTTAATATATAGATATCAGGAGCAAACAGGTCCATCAGGTGCACGCAATCATGGTATAAATCTCGCTAAAGGCAAATATATAATTTTCATTGATGATGATATTATAGTCATTCCAGAGTTTATTGAATCCCATATTAATATGCATAAAGAAGATATGCTGGTAGTACATGGCCCTGTTATTTATACAAACAATCTTGATAACCCCACCGCCGAAGAAAAAAAGATTAGTGATTACTCTCGTGCCTTCTTTGCTACAGGTAATGCCTCTATTGCCAGGAAACATCTCCTGGATGCAGGCCTTTTTGATGAGAGATTTACTGAATATGGCTGGGAAGACCTTGAACTGGGTAAAAGACTACAGAAACTGGGCTTAAAAGCCGTTAAATCCCGGAATGCCAGGGGCTATCATTTAAAACATAAATTCAGCATAAAAAACCTGCCTGCCCTTATGGAAAAAGAAAGGCAGCGCGGCAGAATGGCAGTATTATTTTATCATATTAATCCTTCCTGGTCTGTGCGCATGACTACCCTATACTGGACGCCTTTCTTTTTGCTGGAAAAGCTTCTTAATATAGGTGGCTGGCCAGAGTGGAGCTATACAGAGAAAATACTTAAAAACGCCTGTGAAAATAACTATAGTTTTGCCAGAAATTTTATTCTTGAATTCAAAAAATTGCATTCTTATTTTAAGGGGATGAAAGAAGGACCTGATCAACTACCTGAACAAGATTAGCCGCTGCCCCTTTTCCTCCTGCTACTTCCTTTAAATCACTTTTCATCTCTTTTAATTTACCCTTATTTTTTATTAAGTCCTCAACAGTAATCAATACATCTACCGGTGAGAATGCCCCAACCATCTCCGGTACTATTTTTTCTTCAGCATTAGTATTAACTAAAGAAAAATATTT
>CAZOON010000414.1:0-1870 GCA_964581445.1 uncultured Halanaerobiales bacterium
ATCTCTACCGGGTAGACCCAAATCTATGGCAGTGTTAATAATTCTTGACTTAATTTCTTCCGGGTCTTTGATTCCGTTTGCCATTAATAAAGCTGCCAGACCAGTTACGTGTGGAGTAGCCATAGATGTACCTATCATACCACCATAACTTGAAACACTACTCTTATTAACTTCATCATAATATCCCCAGGTACTATAAATAGATTCACCATAATTTCCTCCAGGTGCAGAAACATCTATCTCTGGTCCATAATTTGAATATGATGCCCTGATATTGTTTTTACCTGTTGAAGCAACTGCAATTACATCAGGATAAGCTGCAGGATAATATACTGAAGAAGCACCTTCATTCCCTGCTGCAGCAATAATTGTTACACCTTTTTTCACTGCTTCACTTATAGCCTCTGCCTGAAAATAACTCATATGTGGGCTACCTAAACTCATATTAATTATATCTGCTCCTTGATCAAGTGCATAATATATCCCTTCAACTACATCCCAGCTAGTTCCACCTGTCTTTTTAAGAACCCTTACAGGAAGTATTTGAACATTCCAGTTTATACCTGCAATCCCCCTATAATTATTTGTAACAGCACCTATAATACCTGCAACATGAGTTCCGTGACTTCCGCCCTTTATCAATGTAGTTTCATCTTCCGGGTCAGAATCAGTCATATTATATCTTTCTACTGGATATTGATTATCACCTCCAACAAAATCAGCACCATTTAATAAATTATTTCGAAGATCAGGATGACTGGAGATTATACCTGTATCAAGTATAGCAACCTTTACACTTTCATCTCCCTTTTCCAGATCCCAGGCAGCCTCTAAATTCATATTGATATAATCCCACTGATGATAGTTATAATAGGTATCTGAGGGAATAGCTGTTGGATAATACATATAGTTTGGCTCTGCCCATTCTACATAATCCAGATTTTTATAATAATCTAATAAAGTTTCAAGGTCCTCATCTTCACTTATTTTATAATTAATTATTTTCCCATTATTATTTTCTAAGACCTTGATAGTTGTAAGCTGTTTTTCTTTTTCAATTTCTTCAACAGCCTGGCTTGAAATCATAGGCTTATATTTTACTATAAATTCATTTTTTTTATAATTATCTACTTCCGCAAAATCATTAATAGCTAAAGAAGAAACCATTTCTGTATCAATAGTCTGCTTCTGTATAGATGAATTACTTTTAGTCTTATTTGATATTCTTACTTTACCACTTATAGAGGTATAATTAATGGAAGGTTCTTCAGTTTTTTTGTTTATCTTTAGACCCTGTCCAATATAAATCATATCAGACTTGAGATTATTAATATCTTTTATTTCCTGTATACTTGTTTTAAATCTAAGTGCAAGTTTATATAGACTATCTCCTGATTTAACAATATATAAAGAATCAGACGAGCCTTTGATTATTAGTGTTTGATTAACATAAATCATGTCTGAAGATAAATTATTATCTGACTTTATTTTTTCAATACTGGTATTAAACTTCAAAGCCAGTTTATATAAACTATCTCCAGCTTTTACTTCATAGATTATATCTTTAAACGCTGTTTCAATCCCCCCTTTTATAGCATAAGTATGTCCAGTAAAAAAAATTAGAATAATAAATAATATAAGTAATCCTTTTTTTGTCTTTTTATGCAAATAATTACCTCCTTTGGTTTTCATTTATTATACAATGGCAAAGCTTTAGCAACAATAGTAAATATTTCTAATCACAAATTATTATTCTATTTCATATTGTATATAAAAAGAAAGAAAGGAGGCAAAATAATGGGTGATTATCTAGGTTGTGGTGACAATGAAGCGTTCATACTTTTCTTGATTTTAATTCTCCTGCTTTTAG
>CAZOON010000415.1:0-1870 GCA_964581445.1 uncultured Halanaerobiales bacterium
TTTATATAAATTTAAATTCCTGCATATTATAAAATTTTTTATAATTTTTTATTATATTCCCAGACTTTCTGCCTCGAGCTCTTTTAATACATTATAAAGTCTTTTTTCTTCATTTGTAATAAGCATCCTACTTTTTTTCTGGGTTCTTTGTTCTGGCTTGATGATATTTAACTCGATATCAAAATCAATTTTATCAAAGGCGTTTTTAACATTCTCTCCTCCATTAATTAAAGTTTCAAAACTTATAATAATACTCTTTTTTGTATTCTCATAAGCAGCAATTAAGGCATTATTGTTTTCTAGCCAATTAGGTCTAAATTCAGCTATACCCCTTCGTAATAAGCTAGCCTTAACATCAGCGGGGTTTCTAAAAACAAATACTGCCCTCATATTTTTAGAAATATGTCTATAAAAAAATAAAGCAGCAATCCTTACTAATTTAAGACCTGAATAAGCATGATATTCATTAAGTCTATCAACTATTTTATTCATTTCAATTGTGTTTTCTACAGTCATTGCTTCTTTTATTAATTTTTTTGAAAGCTCCTTACTACTTAAGATCTCATAATAGCCTTTATGATTATATTTATCTCCCCTAAAATCAGAAGGAAATTTCACTCCGGCGCTCTCCAGCAGTTGACACGCCAGGGAAGTTCCACTACGGGGATGTCCTGCAACAAAAACAATATTTTTTAATATTTTCACCTTAACATCTTCCTGTTCCATTCCTGCACTAACCTCCAGTTTATAAATTCCAGTCCTCTTTTTTTCTTTATTATATTATTTTATCACAATCTCTTGAATTTAAAAAGCAAAAACCCATGCTTGACACTAATATCTAACTTTGTTATAATAAATAAACATTTATAAAAATTGGAGGTGAAATTGGATTACTTTTAAGATAACATTAGTCTGAGTCGAGAGTAGAGTAGAGCAGGGTGAGTTGAGTTGAGATATTAAGTTGAGATGAGCAAAGTTATTTTTTGAAATTAATCTAATTATACCTCAGCTACCCCTCCTTACTTATGTAAGGTTTTTTTATTAAATAATAAGCAGGAGGTAGAAAAAATGAATGAAACAATAAGTCAAAACGGTTTGTTTGGAATATTTGGTGGTCGTATAGTACCTGAAGAATTGGAAATAGTTTTAGATAAGTTAAAAGATGCCTATAATCAATATAAAGATGACGATGAATTTATAAAAGAATTAAATTACTACCGTAATCAATATATAGGCAGGTCTAATCCTCTATATTATGCTGAAAAACTAAGCAAAAAATATGGGGCTAAAATATACCTGAAAAGAGAAGATTTAAATCATACCGGTGCTCATAAAATAAATAATACCATTGGCCAGGTACTCCTGGCAAAGAGAATGGGCAAAAAGAGAGTTATTGCTGAAACAGGTGCCGGACAGCATGGAGTAGCAACTGCTACTGCCTGTGCTCTAATGGATATAGATTGCACAGTTTATATGGGAGAAATAGATACAGAAAGGCAAAGTTTAAATGTATTCAGAATGAAACTACTGGGTGCAGAAGTAGTAGCTGTAAAAACTGGTGGTAGGATATTAAAAGATGCTGTAGATGAAGCCTTAAAGGATTTAATTAAAAACTATCAAAATACTTTTTACATGCTGGGCTCAGCTGTTGGACCTGACCCTTATCCGGTTATGGTACGTGACTTTCAGTCTATAATTGGCAAAGAGGCCAGGAAACAAATATTGGAGCAGGAAAATAGATTACCAGATTATCTAATCGCCTGTGTTGGCGGTGGAAGTAATGCTATCGGTCTCTTTCATCCTTTCCTGGAAGATGAAGAAGTAAAAATGATTGGTGCAGAGCCTGGAGGTATTGGTAATAAACCCGGTG
>CAZOON010000416.1:0-1869 GCA_964581445.1 uncultured Halanaerobiales bacterium
AGACTTTTAATTAGGTCTTCTACTTTATATATTTTATATAAGGGTCTGAAATTTTCGCTAATACTATTATAGCTTAAGGGGATATTCACAAGAAATAATAGCAGAAAAAAAAGCACAGATATCAGGGTAATAATTTTCATAAATTCATTAAAACTTAGTTTAAATGATAATCCCAGTTCCTTAAAATCATAAGAATATAGGGATATAAAATAAAAAGTAATAATAGCAATAAAGATAAACCTTCCAGCCAGCACAAAAAAATAATGAAATAAATCGCTCAGGATAGGAGAATTAATAAAAATAAAATCTTTTGCCATCATAATAACTGATGCCATAAAGTACCACAAAAAAAATACTATTAATATGTCTTTATAATTTAATTTTTCTATTTTCATAAATCATCACCACACTAGCTATATATTTTCAATAAATAACAATGAACTCCTTTTTAATTTTTCAATAATTTATTTAATTTATTTTTCAAAAGTAAAAGGTTTAAACAGGATGTTTATAGAATATATTTTTAGATAAAAAGAACTATAGGATAGGATGTGGATTTTTTGAGCTGGTGGGCTATAATAACTAATATTATTGATATATTTATTATTGCAATTATAGTATATTTTTTATTGCAAATTATTTCTGGCACCAGGGCTGTGCAGCTCATCAAAGGTCTGATACTTATTTTTGTTGCAGCCTTAATAAGTCAATTACTTAATTTAAATACTGTAAACTGGTTTTTAAATAGCACCTTAACCATGGTAATTGTTGCTTTGCCAATTGTTTTTCAACCTGAATTAAGACGGGCTCTTGAACATATTGGAAGGGGGCGTTTTATAAGAGAATACAGGTGGCGCGACTGGGGGCCAAAAGATATAAATAATATAGTTTTTAGTATAAACCATCTTTCTGAGGAAAAAGTTGGGGCATTAATAGTAATAGCTAGAAATGTAGGACTAAAAAATTTTATTGAAAGTGGTACAATGCTTGAAGCTTTGATTAGTACTGAGCTTATAGAAAATATATTTATAAAAAATTCTCCTTTACATGATGGGGCTGTAATAATTGAAAATAGTACAATTAAAGCTGCAGCTTGTTTTTTACCACTTAGTTCTAATCCGGCTATAAATCCTAAATTAGGGACAAGGCATAGGGCTGCTTTAGGTATGAGTGAAGAGTCTGATGCTATTGCCCTTGTTGTATCTGAAGAAAGTGGTGTAATATCAATGGCAAAAGAAGGAGAATTATTAAGATATCTTGATGTCAATAGTCTTAGAGAGCAGCTTTTTAAAGAACTTCATGTTCAGAAAAGATCATTTTTTAAATAGTTGGTGAGAAAGAATGAATAATTTATATAAAAATAACAGATTTAAAATACTGGCTGTTTTTATTGCTTTATTACTCTGGTTTTATGTAAACAATCAAACAGATAATTTCTGGAGTATATTAAACAGGGGTAATAATTTATATCAAATGGAAATTGAGATGAAAAATCTATCTGATGAATATAAGATTAAAGATAGCTCTGAGAGAAATGTTGATATATTAGTAGATAAAAAAGATTTTTTTTCTACATATACAAGGGCTGATTTTAAAGCTTATATAATATTAGATGATGTAAGACCAGGTGAGAATATTAAAAAAGTCATTATAGATAGTCCTGTCAATGTAAAGATTCTTGATATTGAGCCGGAATATATTAAAATAACAATTGATGAAAAATGAGGTGAATAACTTGAAAAAATTATTTGGAACTGATGGTATCAGGGGAGTAGCAAATGAAGAATTAACAGGTGAATTAGTTTTTAAAATCGGCAGGGCCGGGGGTTATTTTATTACAAATAATGTAAACAATAGAAGGCCTGTTAT
>CAZOON010000417.1:0-1864 GCA_964581445.1 uncultured Halanaerobiales bacterium
CAAAGCCCTGATATCTCTACAGACAAAACATCATTATCAGTTTGATTATCTTCTTCATTATTTGTGGTTTCTAAATAATCCTTACTTAATTTTATTATTGACTGTCTTAATAATTCATCTGTTTTGGCTACACGATGATGATATAATATATGTTTATATAATCTTATCCTTCTCTGAAAAAAGTCTTCAATTGTATTAATAGTCTTTAACCTGAAGCAAAATAAATAATCAATATTTATATTTCCTGTATCCGATTCATTTTCTTTCATTAATTTAATAGAGGATATTAAACGATCATATTCTATTTTCCCAACATCAAAACCTGAATTCCACATGTCTCTGCTAACATAATCTAGTCTATCAGCATCAATAGAACCGTCTATTAATCTATGAACATCTTTAAAAATACCTGGTTTATCATTTAATATATTATCTACAAAAATGCCCACCAGCCATTTAAAATAGCAATATTTAGCATCATAGTCATTTGAAATATCTTTTATTAATGATTTTATCATTCTACTGACAATTTTATTACCAATTATTTCATGTAGTTTATGTTCTTCATCTTTAAAATAAGGTTCTGTTGCCTTAATAAATATTTTTTCCCTGCTTGTCCTATTATCTTTTTCTTTTATTTTATCCCAAACATCTTCCAAAGCAAATTCAGTAATGTGGCTAAAAGGCGGATGACCTAAATCATGTAATAAACCTGATAACCTTATTGATTGAAACAAAAGCACAAAAGCATATTTATGTTTTCCATTTATACAAGTAGGTAAATAATTATCATATAAGGGCTCATTAATGTGAATATCTTTAAACTGTCCATCTTCAATCATATCAAGATATGAATCACCAATACTAAATCTAAATTTATCAATTAAATCATCATTCTCTAACTCTTTTTTTATACTTTCATCAACCTGTTCCATAAATTCGTTTTGTAAATCTTTTTCTGCATTGATAAAACTATGATAAAATAATTCTCCTGAAAGATACATGGTACCAATTGAATGTTCAAATCTTTTGGTATTATTAGCAGGATAAGTAAGATAAGCAGTTGAATTCTGAAGGATATTATGTAAGCGATTAAAGGACTGAGTTGAAATTACTTCTTTTTCTAGGTGGCTTAATTGAATTAAACCATGAATAGTATCAGCAATCTGGATAGTTTTAAAATCATTATTATCCATATTAGCAATCCCCTTCTTCAAAATAAACATATAGTTTTATTCAAGAAAAGGGATGATAATTCCTGCATTTACAGTAAAAAAATTAAGATTTTTTTAAATTTAAAGATCGACTTTAAGCTGACATTCAACCTAAATTTGTAAAAAATGCCGTTATGCAAGCAAACTCCCAGAAAATGTTTTAAAGATGTTACTTGATAGTTTTCAACTAAAGCTAACTTGCTATCTGGCTGGATGATTCTTCGGAAAATTATTGCTTTTATATATTTAACAGCAGTTTTTACGCTAATATGATTATCTGTGGAAAGAAAATTATTTTTAAAATTCAATAATTCCCAGACTGAAACTAAGGCTATTTATTAAATAATAATTCCCATATGATACAGCTGAAGTATAATCAACTTTATCGATATTAATAAAAGAATCAAACTTTTTAGAAAATGCTATTTTAAGTCTATTAGCAGTATTCAGGTCTACACTACATTTACAAGAAGGAACCTTGATATTACGCGCTTTTTATAATTTTACTCTGCAACTTTATGGATTGTAACTCTGCAATTCCCGGTAATTCTATTATACTCTTTTTATTTTTATCATATTTTTCTTTATATTCAAAGAATATCGTTCCATTATTAAAAATATTATTGCCATTTAACATAGGTGCTATACAT
>CAZOON010000418.1:0-1860 GCA_964581445.1 uncultured Halanaerobiales bacterium
AAGGCTGTAATTAAATTTGCAGCTCCTGACAGACTCTATGTGGATAATGGTTATGCTAAGTTAAATATTATGTAGATTAAAAACAAAAAATTTAAATATATCAATATGGAAAAATTTTGAACTTGACATAATATTATTCTGATATATAATTCATATTATTTTCATACAAAGAGAGGAATAATATTATGACAGAAAAAATCACGAAATCATTATACATGTTAATAAAAAATGCCAAAGATAGATTATTAGAATTAAAGTATTCAGATGATACAGTGAGAAAGTTTAATAATGTTTGGGATAAATTTCTTGAATATGCTGAATCAAAACAAATAGATGAATTTTCTGTAGAACTATCAGAAACTTTTTTAAAAGAGACTTATGATATTAATATAGGCGTAAAATTAAAAAGGAAAAATTATGTTAAAGCCCGTGCAATGCAAATATTAATTAACTATCATTTGCATAAAGCAATAAATTTACGTAGAAAACAAAAAGAATATATATATCCAGATTCATTTAAATCTGAAGTAATTGCTTATTTAAATTACAAATATCAAAATCATGTAAGTATTAGCCATTTAAATAGTATCTCTTATGCATTAAAAAAATTTGTATCTTTTTTATCGCAAAGCGGAATAAATAATTTTTCTGAATTGGATAATGAAAAAATTGATGCATTTATCCGTACACTAGCAGATTATGCTAAAGCCACAATACGAAATATACTTCAAACAATAAGAAATTTTTTTTCTTTTTTATACCAAAACAAATATCTTGATCACAATTTTTCGTTTTTAATTCCACATATTAAATATTCCAAGAACAGTTCTATTCCTTCTGTTTATTCTCAGGAACAAATCATAAGATTATTAAAATCAGTTGATAGAAAAAATCCAATAGGAAAGCGTGATCATGCAATATTATTAATGGCAGCAAAATTAGGACTTAGAACAAGTGAAGTTAAAGATTTACAATTAAAAAATTTAAATTGGGAAACAGGTCAAATTAAAATTTTTCAAGCAAAAACAGGTCAAATGCAGAATGTCCCAATATTAGAAGATGTAGGATTCGCTATAATTGACTATTTAAAAAATGGTAGACCAAATGTAAAAAATGATAATTTATTTCTCAAACATGTTCCACCTTATGACAGCTTATCTAAAGTAGGAATATATGATATTGTTCAAAAATATTTTCAAAGAGCAAATATTAAGATACCAAAAGGAAAAAAACATGGACTTCATTCCTTGAGGCACAGTCTTGCAAGTCAATTGTTGGAGAATAATACTCCTGTACCAATAATATCTGAAGTTTTGGGTCATTTAAATTCAAATACTACTGGTGTCTATTTAAAAGTAGATATTAATAAGTTACGTACTTGCTCACTGGAGGTGCCAGATGGAATCAACTAAAAAAGATCCAGTTTTTTATGGTCCTCTTGCTCAATTATGTACTGACTTTATCAATTACAAACGTTCGATAGGTAGGAAATATGTTAGTGAAATGTTAAGGCTTAGAGAATTTGATAGATTAACCATTAATATGAATCATAATTCAAATATACTTTCAAGAGAAATAGTAAATGAATTCGTCAAATTTCGTCCAATGGAATCTGAACGAAATAACACTATTAGAAGAATTCTAATGAAACAGTTTGCAAAATATTTAATTGGACGAGGTTATGAAGCTTATCTTTTGCCCGATTTAAAAAGAAAAACAAAAAGCACATGTACTCCCTATATTTTTTCTGATATTGAGATTTATAATTTTTTTAAAACTCTTGACAATCTTAAGCCAAGAAAAATTTCACCCTATATGCATCTAGTTTTACCTGTTTTATTTAGAATTTTATATGGTTGT
>CAZOON010000419.1:0-1857 GCA_964581445.1 uncultured Halanaerobiales bacterium
CGAAGTATTGACCTGCCATCAGGTAAAAATGTTGAGGCACGTGATGAAAAAACCCTGGTTGCATCTATTGGCGGACAGGTAGTGCAGGATGGGAAAAAGATTCATGTTCTTCCCATTCATGAGGTTAATGGAGATATAGATTTGAGTACTGGTAATATCGATTTTGTGGGCAATGTAAAAGTGAATGGCAATGTTCTGGAAGGTTTTAAAATTATGGCTGGAGGTAATGTTGAGATTAAGGGTAATGCTGCTGGAGCTATTATTGAATCTGGCGGAGATGTAGTGATTCATAAAGGATATATAGGTAAGGAAAAGGGTTATATTAAGGCTCAGGGGGATGTTTCCATTAGATTTATTGAAAATGGCAGGGTAGAGGCAGATAATCAAATTATAGTAGATAATGCAGTTATGCATAGTGATTTGACAGCTGGAGACAGTGTAGAGATTAAAAACGGAAAAGGGCTTTTAGTGGGAGGGATTGTCAGGGCTACAAGGGAGATTGAAGCTAATATAATTGGCTCTTCACTTGGTACTCAGACCAGATTGGAAGTAGGAATTGACCCTGAGATTAAAAGAAGGATAAAGGAATTAGAAGAAGAAATTGATGAAAATAAAAAGAATCATTTAAAAACAAATAAAGCAATAAAATTATTGAAAAAAATGAAAGAAAGTAAAGGTAAGCTGCCAGAAGATAAAGAAATTATGTTTTATAAATTAATTAAGACCCAAAAAAGACTTGAGGAATCTAATGAGGATAAGGGAGAAGAGTTAAAAGGACTTGAGGAAAAAGTTGGTAATATGTCAAGAGGAAGGGTTGTTGTTAACAAGAAAATATTTCCTGGAGCGAAATTGCTGATTAGTAGATCACAGTTTAATGTTCATGAGACTATTAACAGGACAGCTTTTATCGAAGAACAAGGAGAGATAAAAAAGCTAAACATATAGGAGGGTCAATTTATGACTGAATCTATTAATCCCAATACTTTACTTCCTATGTCTTTACAGGTTGATAAAATACAGCAATTAAAACAACATCAATCTTCCCAGCATCAGGGGATAATTGCTCAGGATATGAATATAAAAAACAGGGAAAAACAGAATAAGGTAAATTCAAATGAAGAAAGTGCTAAGGCTTTGATTAATAATGAAAAACAGGGTAAAGAAAAAAATCAGGGTAAAAAGAGGCAGGGAGAAGAAGATGGATCTGATAGTGAGGAGAATAAGGATTTTAGTTCAATGAAAGGTTCATATATTGATGTTAAAGTTTAGTTAAGGGGTGTTTTTATGAACTTATATCTAATGATTGCCAGTATAATATTGCTCACTGTGGCTATTATGATGTACATTAATAAGAGAAATAAAAATAAATTTGATTACAGCTATTTAGAGGATATTTATCACTTACTTAGCAGGATTGACAAGAAATTAGATAATATATCTGGAGAGAGCAGAGCTTTAAAAACGGTAAATTCTAAAGAAAGCTATATGCCTGAAAATAAAGATTTCCGGCAGCTATTATACAATAAAAACAAAAAACATAAAAAGAACAAGATAACACCATTGCCTGGTAGATATGAGGAGATTATTGAAATGGAAGATAATGGATATAGCCCCGAATATATTGCTGAAAAGCTCAATCTTGGTATTAGAGAAACAAAACTTATTATAAAAATCAAAGATAAGCGGTAAAGGAGGTGGAAAAATGATTAAAGGTTTATATACTGCTGCTTCAAGTATGGTAGCAACATCCAGGAAACTTAATATTATTTCCAACAATCTTGCCAATTCCAATACCCCTGCTTATAAAAAAGACCGGGGGATACAGAAGTCTTTTTCAGAAATGTATTTATCACGTCT
>CAZOON010000420.1:0-1849 GCA_964581445.1 uncultured Halanaerobiales bacterium
AAGTTTAAACATATCCTCAGCGAATTTAGGTAACTGTCCTGTCCCTGTCATACTATCTCCATTTGCGATAAATGGTGGAAATACTTCTTTGTAACCATGTTCCTGGGTGTGAAGATCAATCATAAAATTAATTAAACTTCGCTCGAGTTTTGCCCCGGCTCCCTTCATAAAAGTAAACCTGGCCCCGGTAACTTTACTACCTCTTTCAAAATCGAGTATATCCAGATCTTCACCAATATCCCAGTGTGCTTTGAATTCAAAATCAAAATCTCTAGGTTCACTCCATTTTCTAAGCAGCTCATTATCATTTTCATCCAATCCTTCAGGAACTTTTTCATTGGGAATATTGGGTATAGCCATTAATATCTCATCAATTCTTGCTTCTACTTCCTTAATCCTTTCATCATATTCTTTTATTCTGTCAGAAACCTCTTTCATCTCTTCGATTATCTGACTGGCATCCTCTCCCGCTCGTTTCAATTGTCCAATTTTATCAGAAGATACATTCCGTTTATGTTTTAATTGATCAGTTTCATATAAAAGGTCTCTTCTTTCTTCATCTAAATCTTTAAAAACATCAATTGGAGCATTCATATTTCTCTTCCTCAGGGCCTCTTCTACAATCTCAATATTCTCCCTGATAAATCTCATATCAAGCATTTTTATTCCTCCTCTTGCTTTATTAAAATTATACAAAATATATATAAAAACTCCCGCCCCTAAAACAGGGACGAGAGTTATTTCCCGTGGTACCACCCTTATGATCTTAAAAAAACCACTCATGTAAGAATTAACGGACCTTAACCGGACAGATTTTTTCACCATCTGCCATTCCCGGGTGGATTCAAACCTCTATTGGCTAAATTTCCAGCAAACATTAGCTCTCTATATTCAATAAAAGGATTTACTATTCCCGTTCAACAATTTATCATTTCTATATTTTGTTCATAATTATAATATATTAAACATAAAAACGCAAGAAAAAATTATTCATTCTTATAAACTCTTGGAACCCTTTTACTTACTCCACAGGTAATTTCATAATTAATAGTACCTATTAAGTCGGCAAGTTCAGTTGCTTTTATCTCTTCATTACCCTGTTTACCTATAAGCACTACTTCATCTCCCACTTTAGAAGCCGGGATATTTGTTACATCAACCATAAATTGGTCCATACAAACTCTACCAATTATCGGGGCCCTTTTACCATTAATCAAAACATCAGCCTTATTTGATAATAATCTTGGATAACCATCAGCATAACCCAGGGGCAAAGTTGCAACCTTTGTCTTCTTACTGCTAACATATGTAGCTCCATAACTTATACCATAAGCTCTGGGGACCTCTTTTAAATAGACAATTTTTGTCTTCCAACTCATTGCTGGCTTTAAAGTAAAATCTTTATCCACTTCATGAGAAGGCCGCAAACCATATATCATTATACCTGGTCTTATAATATCCAGATCCATATGGGGGAGGTCGATAATAGTTGCACTATTAGCAGATTGTTTAAAAGGAATATTAATACCATTTTCTTTTAACTGCCTGATAACATAATTAAACTTCTCCCATTGTTGATAGGTATATTCTTTGTCCATCTCATCAGCCTTAGAAAAATGGGTCATTATGCCTTCTACTTCAAGGCCTGGCATTTTAACTGCCTTTTGAATAAAATCGAGGGCATCTTCAGGAAAAACACCTACTCTTCCCATACCTGTGTCAATAATCACCTGGAGCTTTTTTCTTATCCCTTTTTCCAGGGCCAGTCGATTTAATTCTTCTATATTTTTTTCGCTGGAAACAGTAGGGATTAAATCATAATCAATATAATTCACTAATTGAGGGGCTA
>CAZOON010000421.1:0-1844 GCA_964581445.1 uncultured Halanaerobiales bacterium
GCTCTACCAGCTGAGCTATGTCCGCCTGGTAAGTAATATTATAGCATAGCATTTTATCAATGACAAGATAATTTTAAAAATGAAGAAAACCAGTTATCATAAAAAGATAACTGGTTTTATATATGAATACTTTCTTACTTCAGAATAACTGCTGCCTCAGGTGTATTACACCTAAAGGTAAAGGTTTCCAGAATGAAAAATTCAATTTCTTCATCCTTATGTTGTGAATAACCAATTGAGGCATCCTGACCAACTATTAATTCAAAATCCCCACCTCTATCTGAAAGAAGTAGACCTTTATCATCAAGTGTCGGTACAGATAAAATTTCTCCTTCAATAAGGTTCTGTAACTTATTGAGTAATGGATAACCCTGATCATCTAATTCATAAACAAGAGAATACATCTTCTGGCCAAGCAGTAAGTTATAGGGTCCATCAACACCTTCATCATTCATGTTTTTAATACCTCTAGCAATTGCTGAGATAAATTTATTTTTATTTTCTTCTATTTCTAAAGTAATTTGAGAGGAAGATTCTATGATTCCATTAATATTTGCCTCTTCAAGACCATTGAAAATTGCCATATTTTCAGCTTCAGCAAAATTACTGGCTGCTTTCATTAGAGAATCTGTTTCAATATCAACAGCGCCACGAACCAGTGCTTCTATTTCAGCACGATTCATTTCAAAAGGAACCTTAACTTCAATTAATGGTAAGACAACTCTTTTAAAGTAATTAACTCCTTCAGGTTTTTTGTTTTTCATTGCTGCCAGGCGACCAGTATTAACGACACCAAAATCTATACCTTTAGGTCCTACAAAATCAACTACTTTACGACCTGTTAACTTAAGAGAAAGAAGTTCCCTGGCCTCTTCATCAATAAGACTCCACGCTTCCTGTGGTATTGGGGCGAGTGAACGATTTAAGATATCCATTATTATTTACCCCCTTTTAAATTATTTAATCCCAGCGATTGATCGGAATTATTATTGTTTTCCTCTCCATTATCTTCACTATTAGCTTCGTTTTCTTCAACCGCAGTTATTGGTCCCTGTGAGAAAAGAAAAGTCTTGAGATTTTCTTCCCAGACAGGATTATTTCTACGTAACCATTCCAGTCCCATACAGGCATGTTCAATTTCTTCATCTCTATTATGTTCAACAATCGACTTTAATTCTTGATCGTTAGTTACATCTGCCCTTTGATTATACCAGTCTACTGCTTCCATTTCCTCAATAACACTTTGAATCATACGATGATACTCCTGAGCCTGTGAAGAAATATCTTTTTCATGATATTCATCTGCCATGTGTATACCTCCTTTTAATAATTTTATATATTTGGTATATCCTGTTATTATTATTTTATTTACATTTAAGAATAAAGTCAAGTAGATATGTAATATATAGCAATTAATTTTTGATATTTTTTTAAATTTTTTGACAATTTTTTTATTAATGATATAATAATAGTAATAATTACTTAAAACAAAAGGTGATATATTATGGTTATAAAATATTTAGATGGAAATGAATTTTATAATGCCTTTGAATATGGTACAAAATCTGTTTTAAAAAATAAAGAGTATTTAAATCTAATAAATTATTATCCAGTTCCTGATAGCGATACTGGTACTAATCTTGCTATGACATTAAATTTTATCACATTAAAAACAAGACCTGAATCTTCTATATATAATACAATTAAGTCGATATCAAATCATGCTGTAAAAGCAGCACGTGGTAACTCTGGTTTGATATTTGCCCAATTTTTAACAGGTCTTTATACAAAAATGAAAGAAAGTACTCATTTAAGTACTAAAGATTTTGCAAAAATGGCCAGGG
>CAZOON010000422.1:0-1842 GCA_964581445.1 uncultured Halanaerobiales bacterium
CCATTGATAGGATGAAAGAAAAGGGTTTAAAGGCTATTATTCAGCCTTCAACCGGTGGAGCTGCTGGTATGACCTGGCAGGAGCGTATCCAGCCTGTATATTTAGAACCAGAGATGTCCACACTGGATTGTGGGACTACAAATTTTGGGGATGAGATATTTGTTAATGATTTACCTCTGATGCGTAATTTTGCAAAGGAGATGCAAAAATTAACTATTTTGCCTGAGCTGGAGTGCTTTGAAGCAGGTCATGTTTATAATGCCCTGCAATTAAATAAAGAAGGATTATTACCAGAACATCTCCATTTTGATCTTGTACTTGGTGTTCCGGGGGCAATGAAGGCTTCCCTGAAAAATCTAATGTTTTTAGTAGACTTATTACCAGAGAAAGCTACCTGGACAGTGGCTGGAGTTGGAAGACATCAATTACCTCTGGCAACTCATGCCATTTTAATGGGTGGGAATGTTAGGGTAGGTTTTGAGGATAATATTTATTATAAAAAAGGTGTTTTAGCAGAGAGTAATGCGCAATTTGTTGAAAGGATTGTTAGACTTGCAGATGAGTTAGGCAGAGAAGTAGCAAGTCCAGAAGAGACGAGAGATATTTTAGATATTAATTAATAATTGAATGAGAGGGGTTGGATTAATTGCAAGATAAGCCTAAGTTAAATGTAAAGAGAAGTTTAGAAGAATTGGATAGAGGTAAAGAATTAACTCCTGGTGCTGTACTTGGTATTAGAAGACCATATAATTTTGTTGAAGGTGAATTTCCTATATATTTTGAAGAAGGTAAAGGCTCTAAAGTGATTGACATTGATGGCAATGAATATATTGATTTTTTATGTGCCTATGGTCCAATTATTATGGGGTATCGTGAAAAAGAAATAGATGAAGCAGTTGTTTCTCAAATTAGAGATAAGGGTTTTTGTTTTTCTCTGACTCAGACAGTTCAGAATGAACTTGCTCAAAAATTAGTTGATTTAATTCCTTCAGCTGAGATGGTTGTATTTGTAAAAACAGGTTCTTCTGCGGCTACACTGGCTATTCGTCTTTCCAGAAGTTATACCAATAGAACTAAGATTATGCGCTGTGGATATCATGGTTGGCATTACTGGTGTTCAGAGGTTAAGGGCGGAATTCCAGAAAAACTTCATGAAGACGTCTTTGAATTTGAATATAATAATCTGGAGAGTCTGGAAAAATTAATGAAAGAACATGGTGAAGAAACAGCTGCCATAATTGTTACTCCAATTGGCCATCCCCTGGGTGATAAAATTCAAACACCAGAGCCAGGTTTTCTGGAGGGGGTTAAAGAGCTGGCCCATAAATATGGTTCTGTTTTAATCTTTGATGAGGTTAGAACTGGATTCAGGGTTGCTCCTGGTGGTGCCCAGGAATATTATAATGTAACTCCTGATCTCTCACTTTTTGGTAAGGCAATGGCAAATGGATATGCTATAGGTTCAGTAGTTGGTAAAGAAGAAATAATGAAAGAGGCAGAGCATAATGTTTTTATTTCTTCAACCTTTTTCCCCAATAGTCTTTCTTTTGTAGCAGCACTAAAAACTATTGAAATGATAGAAGAGCAAAATGTACTGGAAGTAATCTGGGATAAAGGGCGAAGATTTAATGTCCAATTAAAAGAAATGCTTGAAAAATATGATCTTGGGGCTGAGCTCTCAGGTATCCCCCCAATGCCCTATATTACCTTTGCACGAGACGAAAATAAGATTTATAAAGGTTTGTCTTTGGGCGCTAAGTATATGTATGGTGTTTTAAGAGATAGACAAGATTTATCTATAGCAAACAATTTAATAGAAGACTTAAGTAGTTATGGTGTCTA
>CAZOON010000423.1:0-1838 GCA_964581445.1 uncultured Halanaerobiales bacterium
TTTTTTTAATATAACAGCTCAGATGATTCTCCCTGAAATTTATTGTCTTTGGACAAACCCCGCAAGCCACAAATGTTCCTCTGGCCATATATTCTTATTCTGGCATAAAGAAAGTTTTTTGACTATCCTGGTTAATCAGATTATTCTATTATCAAGTTATCCAGGGTGTTATTTTCAATTATATACCCTTCTCTTCTTTTTATTGACTATTATCTTATAACTTATTTTCTTTACAAGCAAACCAAATAGATTAATATCGTGTTAAAGGACCGTCCCCTGGCTTGTTCATAACTTGAGGGTTATGGGTTATGCCCCTTTGGTGCCCCTTTAATGCCCGTTATGCCCCTTTGGTGCCCCTTTAAGTTTGTAGTAGGTTCCTTTACCTGTTTTCCCAATACGTTCAATTATTTTCATATTTTCGAGTTCTTTTAAGTCATCTGTTGTTTGTCTTTTTTTAACTGAACATATAGTTTGGTATTCCCTATTAGTAATTTTCCCCTTATGCTTTACATACAATACTGCCTTGATTTGTCTTTCATTTAATCCCATTCTTTGTAAATTTTCTTCTGTATAGATATCCTTAAAAAACCAGACACTGAATCCACCCTGTTCTTCTCTATATTCCGGTTCTGGTAAACCCTGTTCCTTGCATAGATCAACTATTCTTTTAGTACCTGAACCCCATCTTTCTATGTAACCAGCAAGATAAAACACATTGGCTATCAATGGATTTCTTGGATAGGATGAGTGGTCTTTTTTCAGATCATCAACCTTTAATTCAGATGGTAATTTTCCGGGATTCCATATCCATATCTTATCATCGTAAATTTTAATCTGTATTTCTGCTGTACTTAAGTAATCTTTATGAATTAGAGAATTAATGACCGCTTCTCGTATTGCCTCCAGGGGATAATCCCAAATATCTTTTCTCTGAATATCTTTTATCTCAAATTTTACATTAAGATGTTTTTTAATTGCCTCTAATACTATTGCCAATTGTTCAAAAAGATTGCCTTCAGCTATTACAGTATCTGCTATATCTATACCTGATTTAAATCTTCCTACTCTGGCTCTGGCAGAAATAAAATAACTCTGGGGTCTTTTACCAAAAAGTAAAACAGCTGCATTTCTTAGATTCTTATTTTTGTTAATAAGCTCCAGATTGGAAAAAATCTTGTTTGTAGAATCTGATTTTGAAATACTGGTTATTTTATTGTTCGCTAATTTTCTAAAATAATTTACAGTTTCATCATTAATTTTTTCTAAACCGGCTTCAGAAAAAAGACTATCCCAAGTTTTCCCGGTCTTGTTTAATATTAATTGTGATAATTCAATTCCGTTAATTTCTTGAGTAGTGCTTCCACATCTTATATAATGTTTCCCATTATAAGAAATCATAGTAGGAGCAGGCTGAACAGAGATATATATTACTTCTTTGTTTTGTTTTTTAATTAATTCTACCGATGGAGATATCCCGAGCTTGCTTATTATCTTATTGGGAATATCTTCCAAAAGCTTTTTAGAATTCTTTACTCCAAGAGGATTGCCTCTATCGTCAAAACCAATAAATAATTTCCCGCCATCAGTATTAGCGAATGCACTTATGGATTTCAGATATTCATCTCGCCAGTTAGGTTTAAATTCAGTTGTTTGTGATTCTATCATGTTACCACCAGATTAGGGGTTTAATAATTTTGTATTTGAAAAGATCTCCTGAGAACTTTTGTTTATAATGATTTGGATGGAAAATGCTTTGAGTTTTTTATAACTTTTAATATTTTAGCAAATTGAGCAACAGAGTTCCAGTTTTTAGTTGATAGTTTTTGGTTTTAAGTAAA
>CAZOON010000424.1:0-1833 GCA_964581445.1 uncultured Halanaerobiales bacterium
TTTTCCGATTTATTTAAAGCCTCATATCCCCATACAGGATGTTTTTTAATAATTTTATACTCATTTTCAGTTAAGCTGCCTTTTTTGTTTAATACCTTTAAGGGAACAAGCAATTTCCCGATATCATGAACCATTCCAGCCCAATATGTCGCAGTTATTTCTTCTTGCGACAATCCCATTCTTTGAGCCAAATTTGCAGAAAGCTCTGCAACACTCTCTGAATGTCCTTTTGTATATCTATCATACATCTCTAATATATGTGTAATTGAGAGAATCAATTCTTTTGTGAATTGACCCTGTAATTTATTGTATCTTTGAAAAGAGAAAAAGGCAGAAGCCAGACAGGCAAATGATTCTAGCATTTTCTTTGTAGTTTTAGTAAAATTTTTATTACTTTCCTCAGCTATATCAAGTGTAATTCTACCCATTATTTCATTTTTTACTGTTATATTAATATATATAGACTGACTTATTGGTTTTAAAGCCTTTTTAAATATCTGTTTTAACTCTTCATTTAATTCTTCAAGATTTAATGAATATTCATCAGAAGTAAAAACATTTTTTTCTTTACTGTGTAAAAATAAGTCTTTTTTAATTTTTATATCTTTTAATAAATTGAAATCATGACCTATGGTATTAATAAATTCACAATTATTATTATCAATAACAAGACATATTTTCCCATAATCAGCCTCTGGAACTATTTCCATGACAGTTTTTAAAAGATTTTCCAAAAAACTTTTTTCATCAAAACTTGAAGAACCAAGACTTGAAACTATATCTACCATACTGGCAAAACGTTTGTTTGAATCAAAAATTTCTTCCATACTTTGATTTAATTCTTCATTCATTGCCATTATTTCTTCACTATCTGCTTCTAATTGTTCATAACTGGCAAATAATTCTTCTTTTTGTGATTTTAATATTTCTTCATATTCTTTTCTTTCACTTATATCCCTTGCTATAGATATAATAAATTCTTTATCATTTAATTTAAAAATGCCGGATTTTATCTCAACAGAAATCTTTTCTTTATTTTTATTTATTAAATATGACTCATATTTAATATTTTTCTTTTTGTTTGCTGTTATTTTTTTTATAGTACTATAAATATTTATATCCTCTGGAGATTTAGTCAATAATTCTTTTTTATTATAATCTAATAATTTATATGCCTCTTTATTAAAATCAATAAAACTATTCCCCTTTTCATCACTGGCTTCATATAAATACACAGCATCATTAATATTTTCAAATAATATTTTATATTTTTTAGATAAACTTTTTTTACTCTTTATAATGTAAGAAATAATATTACCTGAAATTATACTTAATAATAAAACAGTTATTCGTGTAATTAATTCCTTTTCAGGTATTTTAAATAATAATAAATTATAAAAATTATCATTATAATAAAAAAGATAATCATAGATTGTATCAATTATCCAGTATAAAATCCCAGCTGAAATATAAATACAATTAATTAATGATATATCTGTATAATCAATTTCATTATTAAGTTTGAAAAACTTTCTGATAGATTTAATATTTAACAAAATATCAGATATTAATAATAATATATAAGCTGTTACTACATGTTTAATTACTACAGAATTTACCCATAATAAAGGTACTTCATTATTTAATATCTCTTGATTCCAGATAGGGGGATTTAAAGAAACTAAAAATCTAAATATCGTATAAAATCCCACTGCACTAAAAATCCTGAAAACTATTTCCATGATATATTTATTTTTATACCACTCTTTAGCATCAATTAATTTTTCCTGCCAGTATCCATGCCAGAAAATCCACAAAGTAAAAATAGGTACT
>CAZOON010000425.1:0-1830 GCA_964581445.1 uncultured Halanaerobiales bacterium
ATTTTAATCACCCTTGTCAATGAATCTTTATCTATGGTAAAAATTATAATAAATGAAGAAATCACCAGACCAATAATAAGGGTTAGTTTTAATCCTTTAATGATTGCATTTTTATCAATAGCATCTCCATTTAGTTGCATAAAAATCACTCCAGTAACGAAATTATTACCGAAGGATTAATCCTTCGGTAATAAAAAATTCACATTTTATCAGCTGCATTTTTTAATATCTTACTTTTGTCTGTTTTTTCCCAGGGAAGTTTTAAATCCATGCGTCCAAAATGTCCATATGTTGATGTAGCCCTGTATATCGGGCGCCTTAAATTTAATTCTTTAATAATACTGGATGGTCTTAAATCAAAATGTTCTCTAACTAATTTAACAATCTTATCTTCAGGTATTTTAGCAGTATTAAATGTTTCCACCATTATAGATAAAGGTTCTGCTACTCCTATTGCATAGGAAATTTGAACCTCACATCGACTGGCAAAGCCAGCAGAAACAATATTTTTTGCAATATATCGCGCTGCATATGATGCAGAACGGTCAACTTTTGTGGGGTCTTTACCGGAAAATGCCCCACCGCCATGTCTGGCCATACCTCCATATGTATCAACAATTATTTTTCTTCCCGTTAAACCAGAATCACCATGAGGACCTCCAATAACAAATCTACCAGTAGGATTTACTAATATTTCTGTCTTATCATCAATTAAATAATCATCAATTATATAATTAATAACATATTCAATAATGTCTCGCTTTATTCGATCTCTTTTAACTTCAGGATGATGTTGTGCTGATATAAGCACTTTATCTACACGAATAGGTTTATCATTTTCATATTCAACTGTTACCTGAGTTTTCCCATCCGGTCTTAAATAGGGTATAATTTCTTTTTTTCTTAACTCAGCCAGGCGTCTGGCAAGTTTATGGGCAAGTATTATAGGAAGTGGCATCAATTCGGGTGTTTCATTACAGGCATATCCAAACATCATTCCCTGGTCACCTGCTCCTAATTGTTCTAGTGAATCATTTTCTTTACTTTCTAAAGATTTATCAACTCCAATAGCAATATCAGAAGACTGTTCATCAATAGCTGTAAGAACAGCACATGTATCTCCATCAAAACCATATTTTGCCCTTGTATAACCAATATCTTTAATTGTTTTGCGGGCAATATCTGTAACATCTACATAACAATCAGTAGATATTTCACCAGAAACAAGGACTAGACCTGTAGTAACAAAGGTCTCGCATGCAACTCTGGCCTCAGGATCCTCTTTTAATATAGCATCAAGTACTGAATCAGATATTTGATCAGCAACCTTATCTGGATGTCCTTCTGTTACAGATTCTGAGGTAAAAAGATAATGTCTTTTCAATTTTATCACCTTCATATAAAATACTTAAAATTATTAATTTTAATTTAAATTAAATACCTGTTATATAGTTTAGCATATCCCCTAATCACTGTCAATTCAATAATTTCAATTTTTATTCCCCGGCAACTGACAAATTATCAATTAATAAGGAAGGTGAACCAAAATGCCCACTACCGGGTAATGACATTTTAAAATCAGAGCCAACTGCAGCTATATCTTTTAAAAATTCAAGAAAATTACCCGCTATAGTTATTTGTTCAACTGGTTTTACAATCTTTCCATTTTTTACATAATAACCATAAGCAGCAAGAGAAAAATCTCCTGAAACAGAATTTGCCCCGGCATGAAGTCCCTGTACATTAATAACTACTATCCCTTCGTCAATTTGTGAAATTAATTGCTCATAAGTATAATTTCCCTTTTGAATATACATATTACTTGGCGAG
>CAZOON010000426.1:0-1823 GCA_964581445.1 uncultured Halanaerobiales bacterium
TATTACCTTTTTCAGAAGGATTCGGACTGGAACTTGGTATGGATATTGATATATTTAGAAATAATATTAATTTTGATGAAATAGAATGTCAGTTTCGACATCGAGTTACTACACGAAATATTTCAGGTTTTATTCATCGTGGAAGACAATTTAAGGATATATTAAAAGTATTAGTAAATAAATGGTGATAAAATGAGATATATATTTCAGAGATTAGGTTTAATAAGAGTAAATTATAGAGGTAAAAAGATTCCTGTAGGGGCAGGGGTTTTTTTTATTTTCGGAAATACCATTTACTATTTTTTTCTAAGATTTTTTATTTTTGATAAAACGAATATTATTATATTAGATAAATTGATTTTTATTACTTTAATTGTAGGTTTTATCGGGTTTTTAGACGACTATTTTGATGAAGAAATAAAAGGGTTTAAAGGACATTTTGGCGAATTGTTTAAAGGGAATTTAAGTTGCGGTGTCTTAAAGGCAATTGTTGTAACCTTCATTGCAATATTATTAAATTTGTCTTTAACAATAGATACCATTTTCCTTGTTAATGTTGGGATAATAATTTTAATGACAAATCTGTTTAATTTAATGGATTTGAGGCCAGGTCGGGCTATTAAATTATTTATTATATTATCATATATTTTACTTTTAGAGAAATATATTTTTATTATTTATTTATTACCATTTTTTATTATCTTTATTTTCTATTTGCCACTTGAATTAAAAGAAATATATATGATGGGTGATACTGGTTCGAATTTGCTTGGGGTTAGTCTTGCTTTTATTTATACTTTATTGGATAATATAGGTGCAAAAATATTTTTGCTTATTATATTAATCTCTTTAAATATTGTAGCAGAATTTTTTTCCTTTTCAAAAATAATTAATAATAATCATATTTTAAATTTCTTTGATAAACTTGGCAGAAAATTCAATTAAATTTAAGGAATTATAATTTAATTGAAAATATATAATTATTGTAATATAATAATATTAATTGTTGTATAAAATTTATAATTAAATAAGCATAAATGGAAGGTGTAAAAATGAAAAAAGATAGTCCCTTATATGTTAGCTCAGAAATAGGAAGATTAAAAAAAGTATTATTACATAGACCTGGAAAAGAGATTGAAAGATTAACTCCTGCGCTTTTAGAGAGGTTATTGTTTGAAGATATTCCTTTTTTAGATATTGCAGTAAAAGAACATGATGAATTTGCAAATACTTTAAAAAAGAATGGTGTAGAGGTTTATTATTTAGATGAAATGGTTGCAGAAGCAATTAATAATCCAGAAATAAAAGACAAGTTTATTAATCAATTTTTAGATGAAGGTAATGTGTGTAGTGAAAAAAATAGATATGCTTTAAAAAAATATTTTTCTGATTTAAATAATATATCATTAATAAGAACAATGATGGATGGTATTAAAAAAAGAGATGTTGCTGGGCTTGAGATTTATTCATTAAAAAATATGGTAGAAAGGGATTACCCATTTATACTTGACCCTATGCCGAATTTATATTTTACAAGGGATCCTTTTGCAACTATAGGAACTGGTATTACTTTGAATCATATGAAAACTGAAACCAGGAATCGGGAGACAATATTTGCTGAGTATATATTTAAATATCACCCGGAGTTTGCTGAAAAAGATATTCCAATGTTTTATAATAGATATGAAAAAACATCACTAGAGGGAGGAGATAAACTAGTATTAAGTAAAAAAGTACTTGCAATTGGTATATCACAAAGGACAGATCCGGCTTCTATTGAAAAAGTGGCCAAAAAGATTTTTTCATGTAAACAAGCATTTGAT
>CAZOON010000427.1:0-1817 GCA_964581445.1 uncultured Halanaerobiales bacterium
TATCTTATTATTAATCAACTTTGCTATATCAAATTCACTTAGTTCAGGATTATGTGTACTTAAATAATCAAATTTAGTAACATCTAATAAAGAACGTACCCTATTTTCCAATCTTTTAGTCTCATCTTCTATAACCTGTACTGAATTTTCCAGGGTATCTTTAGGAAAAATTCCATCATGAATGGACTCAGCATAACTCCTGATAACCATAATAGGGGTTTTTAACTCATGTGATACCTGCTGCAAAAATGACTGTTGTTTTTCATTATATTCAAGTAACTGTTTTCTCATCCATTCAACAGTCTCACCTAATTTTCCAATATCATCAGATCTATTTAACGAAACAGGTCTATTCCATTTTCGTGCAGCAATATCCTTTAACTTCTCCTGCAATTTTTTTAATGGTCTTGTAATATACCTGGCTAAAAATATAGAGGCTATCCAGTTAATTATTAAAACAAAGCTTAAAATAGCTATTAATCTCATAAAAGTCATTTTTACAAAACTATCCCTATAAGCACCCCATAAATATGAGATTAAATAACCCTCTTTTCCATTATAAGTGCTTTTTCTAATAACATACATTATATGTTTATTCTGAGTTATTTCTAGTGAATAATTTTTTATCTCTTCTGTTTGCCGGGAAATATCATTTTTGAAGCTCTCTATCACTTCATATTTAATATCTCCTGGTATATCACCAATTATATTACCTTCTATATCTATAAATATATGCCTGACAACTCTATATGGGAGATGCTTCAAAGAAGGCTTAATGTCATATTTATCAAATTTTTTTTCTTTAAATAAATCTCCTTTTTCATAATTTAAAATATAATCCTGGGTTTCTACAAGTCTGGCATATGTTTCCCGGGTAAATGATATTTTTAATACCATGGGCACTAAAATTGCCTCCAGTGTAAAGGAAAGTCCAAGTACCAGGGTTAAAATTAACCAGATTTGGACTGAGAGTGGTTTATCCTTTAATGAAAATTTCATTTTTTCACCAGCCTGTAACCATAACCATATATAGTCTCAATATCTAATTTAGGAACTTTTTTTCTAATACGTCTTATTAGATCATCAACTACCCTGTCACTACCAAAATAATCACTACCCCAGACAGATTTGAGAATTTGCTCCCGTGAGAGTGCCTGGCCTATATTTTCTATGAAACATATTATAAGTTCAAACTCTTTTGAGGTAAGTGGTATTTTTTTATTATCTTTATTAAAAAGCTCTCTTCTTCCTTTATCAATAAAATATGACCCATAATTAACTTTATTATCCTTAAAACCATATACCCTTTTCAAAATAATGTGAGTCCTTATAAGCAATTCCCGGGGAGAAAAAGGTTTAGCCAGATAATCATCACTACCTTTTTCCAGGCCAATTATTTTATCAAGGTCTGCATCACGAGCTGAGATAAATATTACAGGTATTTTAGAGTATCTTTTTTTGATTTCAGAAATTAATTGAAAACCATCAATATCTGGCAACATAATATCTAATATCCAGAGATGTGGCTTCTCATTAATACATTCCATGGCTTCTTCACCATTAAGAAATGATTTAACCTGCCACCCTTCTTTTTCCAGATAAGACTTCAATAATCTATTTAAATTCTCCTCATCTTCAACTAAATAAATTGAATAATCCATATATATCTCACCTTCTTAAAAGCATTACTCATAACTAAGTGCATCTACAGGATCTAGTTTTGAGGCCTTGATTGCAGGGTAAATTCCAAAAAATATCCCAACAATTAAAGAAAATGCAAAAGCCAGTATTACAGTATATGGCAAGATTACAAAAGG
>CAZOON010000428.1:0-1811 GCA_964581445.1 uncultured Halanaerobiales bacterium
AACTATTTTAGTGGTATCCCATGATAGATATTTTTTGAATAAGTTTGTAGATTATATTTTTGAGCTCGAAAATGGTAAATTAAGTAAATTTCATGGAGATTATGATTATTATCTAATAAAGAAAGATGAATTTAAAATTAATGAAAATAAGATAGAAAAAAAAGAACTTAAAAATGATAAAAGTGAATACCATAGATTAAAAAAGATTGAAAAAGAAAAAAGAAAAAAGAAAAAGAAAATAAATTCACTTGAAGAAGAGATTATGATATTAGAAAAAAAGAAAGAAGAGCTTGAAAATGAGATGCTTAATCCAGATAATTTAGATGATTATAATATTTTGCGTGAAATTGAGAGTGAATATAGTAGTTTGCAGGAAAAATTATCTTTTTTATATCAAGAATGGGAGTTAATAGTAGAGGGATAGGAGTATACTCCTATCCCTTCTTTTTTTAATAATATAGAGGTTTTTGGCCTTGATGAACCTGATAAGTATTAGATGGTGAAGTGTAGGTCTGTGTACCCTGTGAACCTTGACCCTGAGAAGAGTAGTAAGCATCACCGATTATTTCATCTTTTTTGTTAGTGGCCCTGTACTGGGAACCTGTCTGCCCCATAGTATTTTGACTTGTCTGATATTGTTTTTCTGTACTGGCAGGACTCATTGTTTCTCCCTGATATTGAGATTGTCCTGCATATTGATTACCCCCATAACTGGCTGTCCCACCTGACATATTATAATATCCTGAGCCTACATCTGCATCCCTTTTATTCATACTCCGATACTGACTTCCCGCTGGACCATAATTCATGGACTGACTGGTCTGGTATTGATTGTAATCTCCGCCACCATACTGCCCACTGGTATAGGCAGGTTGATATTGTGTTTGAGTGTATTGCTGTTGTTGAAGTTGTGAAGTAAGTTGTTCAGAATTGCTAATCTGCTGAGTGAACTGTCCAACAATTTGCTGTAATTGATTGATGTGAGAATGTACGGTATTCAAGTTCTGACGCACCTGGGACAAATTATCCTGTAATTGTTGAAATTGATTCAATTTATCAACTCCTTTTGTTAAAGATTGTGCAGTATAAAATACTGCATTTATTATTATTATCAGTAAAATATAATTTATGATGTTATTTTTAACCAATTTTTATTTTAAACTAAGAAACTATTTTATACTAAGAAAAAATCTTCCCTGTGTATCTAATATTGCTGCAAAAATCTTCTGCTCATTATCCAATCCAAATTTTTTTAACTCTCTATAAAGCCATTCCTTATTCAGATTGTTTTCTTTTAAATTATCTTCAATTATATTACCATCCTCAATTATCATTACTGGATATCCCTCATATTTAGTGTTTATATTTAAATCTTTTGGTTTAACTGTACGAGCCTGTGATTTTGGTATAATGCTTATCTTGCCATTTGATTCTAAAACAGCAAATTCCGTATCAGCCAAATCAGGTGTTTTTTTTAAGCGCAATTCCATAAGCAGGTCATCTATATTTATTTTGGCTTTACGCATGGAATTTTTAAGCAATTTCCCATTTTTTATTAAAATTATCGGTTCATCCTGAAATATACGACGTATTTTAGCATTTTTTAGAGAAAGATAATTAAGCAATATATCTATAGCAATAAGGGTAGTTATAGTTAACATAACATTCAAGAGATTTACTTCTGGATTATTTAAAAAACCGGCTGTAATACTACCAATAGTGATAGATATTATAAAATCAAGTAAAGTTAGTCTGCCAATTTTTCTCTGCCCACTTATTTTTGTCATTAATACTAACCAAAAAAAGATTAC
>CAZOON010000429.1:0-1811 GCA_964581445.1 uncultured Halanaerobiales bacterium
CTGAGCATTAGAGCTTTGTTCCATACCTTCAACTCTACCACGTCTACTATTTAAATGACTGATTACATCTCCCATATATTCTTCAGGAACAACTACTTCTACTTTCATAATCGGTTCAAGTACTACCGGATTAGCTTTTAATGCAGCCTCTCTAAAACCAATTGACCCGGCTATTTTAAAAGCCATTTCTGAAGAGTCAACTTCATGATAACTTCCATCTTCAAGACTTACTTTTACATCTACAACTGGAAATCCAGCTTTAATACCATTCTCCATGGCTTCAACAATTCCATCTTCAACTGCAGATATATAATCTTTAGGTATTGACCCTCCAACTATATTATTTTCAAATATAAATCCTTCACCTTCTTTTTGTGGTTCCAGATTAATTACTACATGACCATACTGACCTCTACCACCAGATTGACGGATAAACTTACCTTCAACACCGATTACTTCCCTGGCTATAGTCTCTCTATATGCAACTTTTGGTTTACCTATATTAGCATCAACCTTAAATTCACGTAATAATCTATCTACAATTACTTCCAGATGCAGTTCTCCCATACCCTGGATAATTGTCTGACCTGTTTCTTCATCAGTATTTATTTTAAAAGTCGGGTCCTCTTCCGCAAGACTTCTTAAGGCCTTACCAAGTTTATCCTGATCTGCTTGACTCTTGGGTTCAATTGCAACAGCTATAACAGGTTCTGGAAATTCCATGGCTTCAAGAACAATAGTATCATCTTCATCACAAAGAGTATCTCCTGTACTTGTATTTTTAAGACCTACTGCTGCTGCCAGATCTCCAGCATAAACCTTATCCCTTTCTTCCCTGTGATTTGCATGCATCTGTAAAATCCTGCCTACACGTTCTTTTTTGTTGCTGCTTGAATTATAAATATAGGATCCTGCTTCCAACACACCGGAATATACTCTAAAAAACGCCAGTTTACCCACATATGGGTCTGACATAATTTTAAAAGCCAGTGCCGAAAAAGGTTCCTCTTCATTAGATTTTCTAATGATTTCTTCCGTGCTTTCAGGATTAATACCTTTAACAGGTGGTACATCTAATGGAGAAGGCAAGAGTTTAACAATAGCATCCATTAACACCTGTACACCTTTATTTTTAAAAGCTGAACCACATAATACCGGAAGTAAATCAACATCAATAACAGCTTTTCTTAATACATTGATAATCTTTGTTTTTTTAATCTCTTCTTCCTCTAAATATTGCATCATTATTTCTTCATCTAATTCCGAGAGTGCTTCCAGTAAATTTTCACGATATTCTTCAGCTTTTTCACGATATTCTTCAGGTATTTCTTTTCTTTCAAAATCAACTCCCAGTTCATCTTCATATATTATTGCTTCCATATCTATTAAATCGATTACACCTTCAAACTCATCTTCTGTGCCTATCGGTATTTGAATAGGAATAGCATTAGCACCCAGCCTATCTTTCATCATTTTTATTACACGGTAAAAATCAGCACCCATTCTATCCATCTTGTTAACAAATGCAATTCTAGGGACCTGATATTTATCTGCCTGTCTCCAAACAGTTTCGGATTGTGGCTCAACACCACCCACAGCACAAAACAGTGCTATTGCACCATCAAGTACACGAAGAGATCTCTCAACCTCCACAGTAAAGTCCACGTGTCCGGGCGTATCTATAATATTAATACGATGGCCATCCCACTGGCATGTTGTAGCGGCTGAGGTTATTGTGATGCCCCGTTCCTGCTCTTGCTCCATCCAATCCATAACTGCTGCTCCATCATGTACTTCGCCCATTTTATGAA
>CAZOON010000430.1:0-1793 GCA_964581445.1 uncultured Halanaerobiales bacterium
CCAACTTTTTAACCACAACCCCCTTAAAATTCAAGCTTTTAGCTAATTTATTTATATTTTATAATCTTAATTGATATGCTTAGATAATCTGTGTTTTTAATTCTAGATCTTGTTTCTTATAAAGTTATCATCGATATTATTTAAAACTCTAATAAATCCATAATTATTTTTATACTTTTATAAAAATTACCATTTTAATATTTGTTTTCAGTTTTGTAAAATATAATTTTAATTTTTGAGTATAAGTTTTATATCAATAATATTAGCTGCTAATTTTCCTTTTCTGATAAGTATAATATAACACTGTCTCAAAACAAACTTTCTTTAGGACATACAGATTCAATGAGAAATATATGTATATATATATTAGAGTGTTTCTTTCAATTTTACATGATAGAATTAAAGTAATTATGATACTTCTTAATTTTCCATTTATAAATCTGGAAAATATGCTTTTATCTATATTTAGTACTTTTACTATTAATATACTCCTTGACTTTTTTAGAGTATTAGTTTGTATTAAAACAAATCTGTCTTTTTTAATTAAATTGCGGCAGTTTTACCTGCCGCATATTAACTTTAAATAAAGAATTCTAAGAATAAATCTTTAACTCCAAAGAATAGTATTAGAGCTATTGCTGCTGGTACTACATATTTCATCCAGAAGAATAACCAATCTGGAATTATTTTAACTTTTGAACCTTTTTTTAATTCTTCAACTACTTTAACTCTCGGCAAATACCAAAGTAGTGCGATTACAACAACCATTGATCCAAAAGGTTGTAATGTTGTTTCCCATAGTAAATCATTCTTTAACATCCAATCTAAGCTTATCATTGATGGAATACCTACAATAAGCTGAGCAATACAGAAGAAAATTATAGATTTCTTTCTCTTCCAGTTAAACTCATCCATTAGTGAAGATACTAAAACTTCATATGCTGCTATATCTGACAAGTAAGCAGCTAAGAAAAGTAGTAGAAAGAAAATTCCCATAAATACCAATCCACCAGGCATAGCTTTGAAAATTTCAGGTACCGTAATAAATGTTAACGGTGGACCAGAAGATAATTCAACTCCAAAACTAAATGCTGCTGGTAATATTATTAATCCTGCGAAGATTCCTGCAAATGTGTCTCCTATAACTGTGTATAATGCACTTTTACCTAAGTTTTCTTTATCTGACATATAACTTCCGTAAACAACCATGAAAGTACCACCAAGGCACAAAGTAAAGAATGCCTGACCTAGGGCTCCTAATACTACTCCTCCATTAATTTTACTAAAATCTGGTAGTAAATAGAATTTTAAACCTTCCATTGCATTTGGTAATGTCATTGTTTTAAAGAAAAGAACAAGCATCATTACGAATAAAAGTGGTATTGTATATTTAGCAACTCTTTCAATCCCATTTTTAACACCTAATAATAATGTTAATCCTACTAGTGCTACTACAATCGCAGTGAATACAAATTGCAACCCAAAGTTTCCTAAAATTGCGTTAAAGAAATCACCGGAATGTATATCTGTTAATCCTCCAGTTATTGAAGTTACAAAGTAGTATAAAGCCCAACCGATAATTATTGAATAATATGAAGTAGCCATGAAAATTGTGGTGAAATTTACCCAACCAAGTACTTTTCCTCCTGGTATACCTGATTTTTTTAAAGCGCCTAGTGGTCCTCTTCTAAAATGTCTTCCTATTGCCCATTCGGAAACCATTACTGGTACTCCTATTAATGCAACTAGTCCTAAAAATACAATTACAAATGCTCCACCACCAAAAAGTCCAA
>CAZOON010000431.1:0-1314 GCA_964581445.1 uncultured Halanaerobiales bacterium
CCTATTTCAGCCCAACGTTTTATATCCTCTCTACTTTCAACAAAAGTACCTGCAATTTTATTATTATTCTTTATTTTCTCAACTATTTTCTCCATTTCATTAATTACTTCTTTATTGTGTACCTGACCGGGAATACCCAGGGACTGAGACAAGTCATAAGGTCCAATAAATATGATGTCTATTGTATCTTCTTTTATAATATTATCAAGATTTTGAATTCCTTCTAAACCCTCTATATGTGCAATAATTAGAGTTTCTTGATTAGCTTCATTAAAGTACTGTTTTTTAGTTTCGTTATCTTCTTGAATTTGAGAATAGTCTGCAGACCTGACGTAACAACAGACTCCCCTTTCTCCCATATTACTATATTTCGCTGACATTCTTAATTTTTTTGCCTGAATACCATTATTTATTTGAGGCACTTCAATACCATGAGCTCCAATATCTAAAACCTTTAATATCTCTGTTTCTTCATTTCTGGGAACCCTAACAATAGCAGTAATATTTTTAGCCTCTGCAGCCCGTATCATATTCTGGGTATTTTCAATTGAAATAGGTCCATGTTCTCTATCAATTATAACAAAATCAAAACCACTTAAAGCAGCAATTTCAACAATAGCAGGATCAGATATCTTTAGAAAAGGCCCTATAACTAACTTATTGTCATATAATTTTTCTTTTAACATATTTTTTTTCATCAATGCCACCTCTTATATCAAGTTTCTTCTTTAATCTTATTTGTCAAAATCATTTTCCGGAACTACAGGAAGTAAGGCGCCTCCATCAATATTCAAACATTCCCCTGTAATATAGGCCGCTTCCTCTGATGCCATATATAAAACAGCATGTGCTATTTCTTCAGGAGAAGCAAACCTTTTTAACGGTATCTTTGATTCTGCTTCAAAAACAGGATTATTTCTATCCCATCCAACATTTGTGTAACCTGGTGCTATTGCATTTACCCTTATATTATATTGTGCAAGTTCCATAGCTACATTTTTGGTAAATTTAGTTAGGGCTGCTTTATTTGAAGCATATACACTAGCATCAGGCCAACAACCTGATTTATGATTAGAAGAAATATTAATTATTGTTCCAGCAATATTATTTTCTACCATATTTTGCGCTGCCCTTTGCGAACAAAAATAAGCACCTTTCCAATTTACAGAAGTAATTCTATCCCAAAAGGCCTCTTCAACCTCTAAAAAAGGAGTAAATTTGCTTATACCGGCATTATTTACCACAAGATCAATGTAAGCAAATTCATATAAAAACAACTCAAAAATTTTATTAATTTCATCTTCTTCAAGTTCT
>CAZOON010000431.1:1324-1790 GCA_964581445.1 uncultured Halanaerobiales bacterium
AACTTAGCAACATCAGCCTTCAAACATAAACTTTTAACTCCCATATCATCAATTTTTTTACATACTTCCTTTGCACCATCTTCACTACTATAATAATTCACCCCAACATTATATCCATTTTTCGCAAGTAAAAGTGCAATGCTTTTGCCAATACCTCTACCTGCACCAGTTACAAGAGCAACTTTATTTCTCTCCATCTTTTTCATCACCTTTTTATCTCATATTAATTAAATTCAAATTTCAACTTTTAATTACCATTCAGTAATGCTACCATCTTCATTTCTCCAAATTGGGTTTCTCCACTTTATGTTCTCATTATTCAATTTTGTAACTATTTCTTCATCTACCTCAATACCAAGACCTGCACCTTTTGGAATCTGTACATATCCTTCTTTAAAATTAAATATTTCCTTGTTTTTTACATAATCAAGTAAATCAGTTTCTTGATTATAATGTATATTTAGGC
>CAZOON010000432.1:0-1780 GCA_964581445.1 uncultured Halanaerobiales bacterium
GTACTCTTATTCGTAATATCAGCATTTATCGCCTTTACAATTGGTAGCTCCTGGGGAACTGTAGCCATAGTTATGCCACTTGCTATACCACTTGCACATAGTATAGGGGCCCCCCTATTACCATCAATTGCAGCTGTGTTAACTGCTGCGGTAATGGGTGATCATTGCTCTCCAATATCTGATACCACTATTATGTCCTCTACAGCTTCTGCAGTTGACCATATAGACCATGTTAGTACACAATTACCATATGCACTAACTGTCGGAGCAATTGCTGCTATTTTTGGATTTTTACCAGCAGGTCTTGGAGTAAAAGCCTATATTTTATTACCTGTAGGAGCCATTGTACTTTACCTACTTGTCAGGACTATAGGTAAAAGTGTTAAAACAGAGGATATTAAAAATAGCAGTTCAGCAGCTCTTTAATTTATACCTTAATTGTTATATGATATAATTATAATAATAAGATAAATAGGAGACTGATAATATTGAAAACACCAAGGATAAATATTAATTTAAAAAATATTGAAGAAAATGCAAAATTGATGAAGGAAAGATGTGGCAGGAATAATATTAATTTAACTGGTGTAGTAAAAGGCTCAGCAGGTGATATTAAAGTAGCAGAGGCATTTCTTAGCGGTGGCATAAAAAGCATCGGTGATTCCAGGTTGAAAAATATTATTAAAATGCGTGAAAATGGAATCAATGCGGAAATGGTACTTCTTCGTTTGCCCCGGATAAGTGAGACTAAAGAAATAGTTAAATATGTAGATATCAGTCTTGTAAGTGAAATTGAAACCATTAGAGCCCTGGGAAGAGCTGCTTTTGAAGCGAAAAAAGAACATGGAATATTAGTAATGATCGATGTTGGAGATTTACGGGAAGGTGTACTTCCTGAAAATCTATCTTCATTTTTTAAAGAGATTGTTAATGTAGAAGGAATATTAATCAAAGGTCTTGGTGTTAATGTTGGATGTTATGGTGGTGTTTTACCTACTAATGAGAATACAAAAATTCTTATTGAGTTAAAAGAAGAGATGGAAAGATTATTTAATATAACTATTCCCATTATATCAGGAGGTAATACCGCAACAACAATATTACTTGGTTCTGATTTACCAGAAGGTATAAATAATTTGAGAGTTGGGGAGGCTATCCTTCAGGGTACTGATATTACTAATCAAAGAGATATACCTGGTTTAAATCACAATAATTTTACCCTTACGGCCAGTATTATTGAATTGAAAAATAGGCCTTCTGTGCCCAGAGGTAAGCTGGGACATGAAGCTTTTGGAAATGTTCCAGATTTTAAAGATAAAGGTATCAGGAAAAGGACTATACTGGCTGTTGGAAGACAGGATGTAAAAGTAGATGGGCTTAGCCCTTTAAAAGAAGGTATTGATATATTAGGAGCAAGTAGTGACCATTTATTAATAGATCTAACAGATAATGAAGGTAATTTTAAAATTGGAGATGAACTTACATTTTCACTTGATTATGGGGCCATGTTGGCATTGATGACCTCTGATTATGTAGCAAAAAATTATATTTATTAAAAAAAGAGGGATAGCTATTAGCTATCCCTCTAATTATTTTAATTATTTTTTTTATAAACTTCCCTGCCGCCTACATAGGTTCTCAATACATCGATATCTTTTATTTTTTCAGATTTTATTTCTGTAATATCATCAGATAATATAATAAAATCTGCTAATTTGCCAGGCTTTAAACTTCCTTTTATATCTTCCTCAAAAGAAGCAAAGGCTGCATTTACAGTAAA
>CAZOON010000433.1:0-1772 GCA_964581445.1 uncultured Halanaerobiales bacterium
GGTGATGTTGATATGGCCTTTACATTGACACCTGACCAGTTAGATGCGCTTGAAAATAATCCTGATCTGAATGTTATTAAAGGTGTTGACTTAAGGACATATTATTTAGGTATGAATGTAAGTAAAAAGCCTTTAGATAATGTCAAAGTAAGACAGGCTTTAAGACATGCAATTGATTATGAGAAGATTACAGAATACCTGATAAAAGGTGTAAGTTATGATCTGGAAGGGGTTATTGTTAAACCTTTATTAGCTTATAGAGAATCTTTAGGAGTATATGAGTATAATCCTGAAAAGGCAAAAGCTTTATTGGAAGAAGCAGGTTATCCCGATGGTTTTGAAATTGAATTATCCGGTATATCTTCTACTTTATGGAAACAATTAATTACCAGTGTTCAAAATGACCTGGAAGCTATTGGATTGGATGTTGAGGTAAGACAGCTTAATGCTGCAGCTTTTTATGAACTGTTCCGTGGCCAGAAATTAGAATTGATGTTAAGTGGCTGGGGTGCTGATTATCCAGATCCCCACAACTTTGCACATCCCTTTGGTCATAGTGAAGGTTCACTGACTAAGAGAGTGGCATTTAGCAATGATGAAATTGATACTATGATTGAAAAGGCAGCAAGAATAACTGATTCAGAAGAAAGAAAGGCCCTGTATCATAAAATTGATACAAAACTGGCTGAGATAGGTCCCTGGGCTGTACTTTACCAGCCTCAGAACATTGTTGTTTTGAGGAAGGAAGTTAAAGGGTATGAGTATAATCCAGTTATGATGTATGATTTTACCAGTTCATATAAATAAAGATTAAATTAACCGCCGTCTTCAAATAAAAATGGTGGGCGGCGGTTTTATTATTATTGGGAGGGATGGCTTTTGAAGATATTTCTTTTAAAAAGATTAATGTACACAGTCTTAATGCTGATAGGTATATCTATTATAACTTTCAGCCTTTCCCACATTATACCGGGTGATCCAGTTGTTACTATGATGGGGGGGAGGGGTACTGATGAGCAGATAGAGAAATTGAGAGAAGACCTTGGTTTGAATGAACCTATATATCAGCAGTATTTAATATATATGAAAGATCTTTTGCACCTTGATTTAGGGGAATCTATCAGGACAAAAAGAAAAGTTCTTAATGATTTGAGGGATTTTTTCCCCGCTACTCTGGAGTTATCAATCTTTGCTGTTATAATATCAGTTATTCTGGGTATACCACTGGGAATAATCGCAGCAGTGAAAAAAAATACCTGGCTTGACCATATTACCAGAGTTTTTTCCCTGCTTGGTGTTTCTATGCCTGTTTTCTGGCTTGGGCTTTTATTAATGGCTTTATTTTATAATTACTTACATTTTTTACCGAGTTCAGGCAGGATTGATATGTTTATTATGGCCCCTGAGAGTATAACAGGTCTTTATTTAATTGATAGCCTTTTGACTGGCAATTTTAGTACATTCTGGAGCAGTTTAAAACATCTAATATTACCTGCTTTTTGTCTTGGGTATCTTTCGACAGCCCAGATTGCAAGGATGATGAGGTCAAGTATGCTGGAGGTTATGAATCAGGATTATATAAGGAGTTCCTATGCTTTTGGGCTTTCTGAGAAATTAATTATTTTTGTTCTGGCTTTTAAAAATGCATTTATACCAACTCTTACCATTATTGGTCTTTCATTTGGGAGCCTTCTTTCTGGTGCTGTTTTAACAGAGACTATTTTCTCCTGGCCGGGTATAGGAAGATATGTTGTTAAATCTATGCTATTTTT
>CAZOON010000434.1:0-1761 GCA_964581445.1 uncultured Halanaerobiales bacterium
TCTATATATTCCTTCGTTTTTCTTCATCATAATTTTGAACAAGGGGAAATATTACTAATTTATTTGCATCATCCTCAACTATTAATATCTCCCCTTAATTTCAAATTACATCTTATCTTAGTATTCTTAGTATACTGCTAATATACAGTTTCCCAGATACAAAAATGATTGGGTGAAGTATTGCCCAGAAAATGGGTAAAATCGTAATCAGTTGTCATGCTAAAATCTGACAGATAACCCAAGGCCCCAAAAGATGCCCTGCAAATTAATTCACTGGTAACCGGCGAGTCGCCCTCCCTGCTTTCTATCATGTCCATCTTCGCAGGATCGCTTACTATTACTTCCATGGCTTTAATCAATGAACTGGTCCACTCACTACCTACATCAGAGGGATTGGCATCAGAAAAGCCTCCGGCATAATCCCAATCAGGAGCTGCCCCTTCATCAGCTGCACAAGCGGTAGTTATCACATAAACATTATCCAGATTCCATAAATTATTAACAAAACTACCACTATGACAAGATCCTAAAATAAAATTAAAAGTAATACCTGGGTATTCTGCCATTTTATTATAAAATTGATTAGCGGTAAAGGGTTGCCCACCTAATTTGATACTATCAATATCTCCATGGGCAATAATATAGATTGTAATAACACCTCTTCCTTCACTGGCCATGCTATCAATGGTATCAAGGACTTTCGTAGCATCACTTTGTACCAAACCTTCTACCCGGGATAAATCATTTTTATAGGAATTAAAGAAATTTAAGCCGTTAAAATAGGTAGCATTAGCATCACTAATCAATGCTTCATTTGATAATAATCCCTGTACGACAATAAATCCTTCTTTATATTGGCTATATATGGGGAAAAAGGGATATTCAACTACCTGTCCAATTGGTTTCTGGATGGTAATATTAGATTCTATAATATCCTCTTCATCGGGGATATCTTCAGTAATCATTTCTGGAATTTGATTATTGATTTTCGGCCACCATTGGGCATCAAATTGTTGATATTCACCATTTTCTTCTACTAAAAAATATTTAACCGGATGGGCATAATAGGTTCTGGGGGATAAATCCAGGTAAAAGAAATAAGTCTCCCTATCCAATGTTATCTTTACAGATGCCTTAGTGGTTGTTGGGGCATCCTCTTCAATGACTGCTCCTGGAGATAGTGAAGAATCTAATTTAAGGCATACATAGGGATCCCCGGATTGGACTTCCGGGATTTCAGGCAGAATATCTTTTAATACTAAATCAATAGCTGCTTGCATTCCTGTACCAACGGTAATGGTTACAGCATCAGTACTGCTACCTGCACTGTTGGTTGCAGTAAGTGTATAAGTTGTGGTTTCAGTAGGAGTTACTGTATAGCTACCGGTGGGGGTGCTGCTTACATCTCCCACTGTCGGGCTAATAGATAAACTGGTAGCATCAGTAACTGACCAGCTTAGGGTAGCACTCTCTCCTTCTTGTATAGTCGTTACATTAGCAGTAAAGGAATTGATGGTAGGACTGGTAGGGGTAACTCCATCGCAACTGAATAAAGCAATACAAAGCAAGATAAACAGAAAAATTATGAGATAGAAACTGTAATTCTTGAGCTTTCTCTTCATCTGAAATGACCTCCTAATTTTCAGATTATGAGTAATTTAAAATAGTACTTTTTCACCCCCTTTTTAAAATATTAATTAGTTTTGGTTAGTTTTAGCCTCAACGAATAAAGATATATCTTATAAGCATTTTATGTTACTG
>CAZOON010000435.1:0-1759 GCA_964581445.1 uncultured Halanaerobiales bacterium
ATTATAGATTATGGAAGATACATCATCTGCTATACCGGTATAAGCACCACCCATACCAAACGCCCTTGTTGAATAATGCTCTGCGCTTACCCCGCTAATGGAAATAGACACAAAGATAAATGCCAGAACTACAATACCCAAAATCCTTTTCATTTTAATTTTCATCCTCTCATATTAATTCTTCTTGCTTTTGCCGTCATAATATACCTCATAGCTTATATTAATATCCTCGAGAAAATCATCAATATAGTAATCCAAAACCTGTTCAGAAATAAATTTATCACGAGTATAATTCAAAATTAAATAATCAATATTATTATTATTAATTTCTTCATAACAATAACGAAGTGAGCCATTATCAACTATTTCACTCTGGATATCAATATTATCCCTTTGACACCGTTTTTCTACGTCAGCTATTACCCCCTTTGCCCTGAGATGATATTCATCAAGTAATGTTTTTTCCACATCATCACTTAATTTTTCACCCAGAAAACCTATATACATAACCAATGATGATAGGGTTCGTGGTATTTTTTCCTCTATAATAAATTTCACATCCAGGCTAGCCTTATTTTCCCTGGCCAGCTCAATGCTCCTATCTATCGATTTGCTTCTCTGGGCCATACTAAAGAGAATTAACATAATTTTTCTCACTTTTCACACCTCAAAGCTGAGTATTTATATACTTCTTCAAATAATCTTTAAATTCTTCTTTGTAATCACTATATTTTAAGGCAAGTTCAACAGTTGCCTGTAAATATCCAAACTTATTACCTACATCATATCTCTTGCCAATAAAATCATAGGCCTGAACAGTTCTTTTTTCCGCCAGACTCTTTAAAGCATCGGTTAACTGTATTTCATTTCCCTTGCCTGGTTTTGTCTCTGCTAGAAGTGGAAATATATCAGGAGTAATTACATATCGCCCGAGTATAGCAAGATTTGATGGGGCCTCTTTTATATCTGGTTTCTCAATTAAATCCTCCACTTGATATAAAGAATTCTCCTGCTCACTATATTTTACAATACCATATTTGCTGACATCTTCTCTTGCTACCTTTTGCACACCAATTATGGGCTCATTTTTATCTTCAAATATCTCTATCATCTGTCCTATAACCGGTTGAGCGGCATCAACAAGGTCATCTCCCAGCAGGACTGCGAAGGGGTCATCACCAACAAAAGTGCGGGCACAGAAAATGGCATGGCCAAGGCCTTTTTGCTCTCCCTGTCTGATATAATGAATATCTGCCAGTTCTGATATATCTCTTACCATATCTAAAAGATCCATTTTACCCTTTTTTTCAAGATAGCTTTCCAGAGCCATGGATTTGTCAAAATGATCTTCAATACTCTGTTTATCTTTACTGCTAATAATCAAAATTTCTTCAATACCGGCTGCCACTGCCTCTTCAACTATATATTGTATGGTAGGCTTATCAACCACCGGGATCATCTCTTTAGGCTGAGCTTTTGAAGCAGGCAAAAACCTTGTCCCATATCCAGCTGCTGGTATAACTGCTTTTTTTACCTTCATGAAAATCCCCCTTTATTTGAAATAATAATAAGATTAGAAGGAGTTATCTTATCTCCTTCTATTTTAATTCATCTATAATATTATTTATTCTCTCAAGTACATCTCTTTTTAAATGTTCCAGTTTATTATCAGAATCTTCCCTGTCATTGCCACAAACAGAAAAATATAATTTGAGTTTTGGCTCAGTTCCTGATGGCCTGATGGTTAAAAGACTTTCAT
>CAZOON010000436.1:0-1757 GCA_964581445.1 uncultured Halanaerobiales bacterium
AAGATTATCGTGAAAATATATGTAATCAAAATTATAATTGATTTTTTTACTATAACGATAAAGTAAAGAAAATTTATATTTCTCTTTATCAGAGGTGGCTGAGCCCAGTAGTGTTTTGAAATCAGGCTCAACACGTTCATAGTCAATGGATGCCTTTCCTTCTCGGGCACTGGAAAATATTTTTAACTTATGTGCTGCTCCACTATAACTACTGCCACTTGATTCTTCTGTATCCCCATAGGCAGAGCTGCCCTTAACTGTGAGTCCTGCCATCGGAATATATTCCCAGTTTAAACCATAGACATTGTTATCATAAAAGATTTCATCTGTATCAACGTTCCCCTGATCATTTGTATTTAATAAGCTGAACCCCCATTTTATAATTTCACTACTGTTATTTTTATAATTAACCCCCCAGCTTTTTCTTTCAATAAGTTCTTGATTATCACTTAAAATATCCTTCCAGGCAGAATAATTATAACCATAGACAAGACTTATGGAATTAATATCATTAATTTTTTGTTTATAAGAGAGCCCCTTCAAAGAACTGTTTAATACATACTGATCAAAAAATTCAAAAGTATCACCAATATTAATTACTGAACCATTTTCCTGACTTTTAAAACGTGCTCTCAGCCGGGAAAGAGTTAACTCCTGATTGAAATTGGTATCTTCCCGGGTGTTTATATCCATATTAAAAAGAAAATCATATTTATCCAGTTTCTCTCTTTTTGTAAGGTTGATTTTACCATTATAAGAAACCCCTTCAGAAAAAATACTATTATCACTACCGGGGCCTGATACGCTGTTATTTATTATTTCAATGTCATTTTTTATAATAAAATTTGCCTGGACAACTGTTGAAACAAAAATAATAAAAACTGCAAAACATAAGATAGTGCTAAACTTAAAAATGTTAATTTTTCTAAACAATAGACTAATCCTCCTTTTTTTATTAAACATATATTATTCATATCAGGATTAGAGTATTCAATAATACCTTTTAATCCTGATTTATTTTCAAAGTAGAATTTTTTGTTCCCGAGCAAATTAATTTCACCAGAATAGACTATTAATATATAATTAAATATATTATATCAATATTCCTTTTTTAATTTTATAAAAAAAAGAAGTCTCTTAATTAAGAGACTTCTTTTCTCTGGGAATATTATTTAAGAGACTTAAGTTGTTTTAAATAATCAAGACCATCATCCAGAATAAAAATTGTATCTTTATCAAAAGACTTTTCATATGATTTCAGGGTCCGCCAGAATTTGTAAAAATCAGGGTCAGCACTATAGACCTCATTATATATTTCCAGAGATTTTGCATCTCCTTCACCGCGTAATTCCTGTGCTTTTTTATTAGCCTGCGCTATAATTATTCTGGCTTCTTTTTCAGCCTCTGCCTTCAAAATCCGGGCTTCCTTTTCACCTTCAGACCTGATCTCTCTGGCCTTTTGCTCTCTTTCTGAACTCATTCTTTCATGAACAGCCATTTCGTTAGCCTTTGGTAAATCAGCTCTTTTTATCTTAACATCAATTAATTTTATACCATAATCCATGAGCTGTTTTTCACTTCGCTCAGTAATACTGGTTAAATAGCCGGCTCTCTTTTCCGATACAATTTCATCAAAACTATGTGATGCAAGTTTATTTCTTAAATTTGAATATACAATATCATCAATCCTGATCTGAGCAATAGCTAAACTTCCACTCATAGACTGGATAAATTTAACCGGATCTTCTATTTTCCAG
>CAZOON010000437.1:0-1753 GCA_964581445.1 uncultured Halanaerobiales bacterium
ATTAACTGATAAATTTGACTGGTTATTTGAATGGACTGCAATTGCTTTAATGTTATTCCTGGTATGGCTTGCATTTAGCAAATATGGAAAAATAAAAATGGGGAAAAAAGATGGGGAGCCAGAGTTTTCTGATTTTAATTGGGTTGCAATGATATTTACCGCTGGAATCGGGGCTGCTCTGATATATTGGGCTATGCTTGAGCCGATGTATTATTTCCAGGGGCCTCCATTTGGTATTGAAGCCGAATCGGCTCAAGCGGCTGAATGGTCAGTAATGTATGGTATGTTTCACTGGGGATTAAGTGCCTGGGCTTTTTATACTTTACCGGGAATCGTTATTGCATATTCATATTATATTAAAAAACAACCACAATTAAAACCCAGTGTAGCCTGTCGTGGTATTATTGGTGATTATGCAGATGGATATATAGGAAGAATAATAGATATTATTGTAATGCTAGGCTTAATAGGTGGAACTGGGACAACTTTGGGTTCTGCTGTTCCAATGGTTTCAATTGTAGCCAGTGAAATATTTAATATTCCTAATACTATCTTTTTGAAATTAGTAATATTAATATTATGGATAGTTTTATTTACAATAAGTGCCTATTTTGGGTTATATAAGGGAATTAAAAATCTGGCAAATATAAATTTAAAGCTTATTTTTGGGCTTTTAGGTTTTATATTCTTGTTTGGGGCTCCATGGTTTATTTTATCTAATACAACAAATAGTATAGGTTTGCAATTACAGAACTTTATTCGCATGAGTTTATGGACAGACCCGATCAGTAAGGGTGGCTTTCCTCAAGCATGGACTGTCTTCTACTGGGCCTGGTGGGTTGCTTATTCTGTTTACATGGGTTTATGGATAGCACGTATATCCAAAAACAGAACAATAAGAGAAATAATAATGGGTGTAGGAGTATTTGGGACATTGGGATGCTGGATATTCTTTGCAGTATTTGGTAGTTATACAATTCATGTGCAAATAAGTGGGATTTTAGATGTAACAAATGTACTTGCAAATGCCAGTGAAGCTGTGGCAATAATTCCTGCTGTATTACAAACATTACCATTAAGTGTGATAATATTACCGGTATTTGTTATAATTGCTCTTATATTTTCAGCAACAACACTGGATTCTTCTGCCTATACCCTTGCTTCAATGACTTATAAAACAATCTATGCCGATGATCAACCTCATCGCTGGAATAGATTACTCTGGTCCTTAGTATTAGGTTTTATGTCTATTTCCTTAATGTATGTTGGTGGGCTTGATGCTGTAAAATTATCATCTGTATTACTGGCTCTGCCTGAGGTTATAGTTATTGTTCTCTTTGTTTTGTCTTTGATAAAATGGCTTAATGAAGATTATAAACAAAAAATGTATCCTGAGTCCAATATAGTAGGTGAAGAAGTTGCTGAAAGTATAGGTACAGGAGAAAATATAACTTTATAAATAAAGCTTTTATAATTGAAAGGAAGTGGATTATGGCTAATACTTCTCTATTAAAAGTTTTAAACCAGGAAGAAGTTCAAAAAATCCATGAAGGCTCAGTAGAAATCTTAAAAGAAACAGGTATTGTCTTTCAATCTAAAGAAGTATTAGATATTTTTAAAGAACATGGTGCAAAAGTAGATGGGAATAAGGTTTATATATCTGAAGAGATTATAAATGAGTCTTTATCTACTACACCTGAAAATTTCAAATTATGGGCCAGAGATGAAAGCAAGTCAATAATAATAGGAAAGG
>CAZOON010000438.1:0-1744 GCA_964581445.1 uncultured Halanaerobiales bacterium
CAGAGGCGACGTTTTATATCTTACCATCTCTTTTATTATATGTCAAGTGTTTTTTTAATTTTTATTTTGCTTTGTATTTATATTTAACTATATTCTTTATTTTATGGGATTGAGCTTTCAATAATCCCCCCGGCAATTACAATATCTCCTTCATAAAAAACAACAGATTGTCCGGGAGTTATTGCTCTTTGTTTTTCTTCAAATACTACTTTTACCTTATCCGCTTCTATTGGAATAAGTTCAGCATTAACAGCTGAGGCATTATATCTTATCTGAGCCATAGCTTCTATAGAGCCAGTCAATTTTTCATACTTTAGCCAGTTTATATTAGCGGCAATTAAACCCCTTCTTTTTAAATATTTATTCTTATCCACTATTAAGGCATTTTTTTCTCTATCAAAATCTACTACATAAACAGGGTATGATAAAGAAATCCCCAGACCCCTTCTTTGACCAATAGTATAATAATGAAACCCTCTATGTTCCCCAAGTATATTCCCTTCAATATCAATAATTTTGCCCGGTCTTGTTAATCCTGGATAATGTTCATTCAAAAACCTTTTATAATTATTATCTCTTATAAAACAAATATCCTGGCTTTCCGGATTATCATGTACCTCAAAACCAATATCCTTTGCAAGCCTTCTAACCTCATTTTTTTTATATGTAGCCAGAGGAAATATGGTATTTGCCAGCTGTTTTTGACTTAAAGCATATAGCATATATGTTTGATCCTTCTCAATATCAAGGGCCCTTCTCAAAACATATCTATCTGTATCATTTTTTTCTATTATCGCATAATGACCGGTTGCCATAAAATCAGCCCCCAGCTCTCTGGCCTTTTCCAGCAATATACCAAACTTTATCATCCTATTACATCTTATACAGGGATTTGGAGTATATCCTTTGCTATACTCATTAACAAAATATTCTATTATATCATTTTTGAATTCATCTTTTAAATTAAATATATAATGAGAAATATTTAATTTTTCAGCAATACTTTTTGCATCAAAAAGCAACTTGCTTTCAGAACCTGTATCATTTTCATAGTCAGGAAAAACCTGCATAGTCCCTGCGAAAACATCATAACCCTGTTCTTTTAATATTAATGCAGCAACTGAACTATCCACACCACCACTTAAAGCAATCATTACTTTTTTCATCTTTAGTTCATCCTCATAGTTTAATAATATGATTGACTAATCTTTGTAAACTTAACTTTATTCCCTGTATCTTCAATCAAACTCTCTTTTAATTTTATAAATATCTCTGGATTGATAATAAAAGTGATTTTTCCACCATTACTATTATACACTGTTGATAATATTTTACCATTATAAGATTCTATCTGGGCCATAATTATACCTATCTGGTCATAGTTACCAGATGCCATTATTTTAAAATATAGTACCGATTTCTTTTTACCCGCCTTTTCCATTACCATCTTAGCCGTATCTCCATAAGCCCTTATCAATCCACCGATTCCCAATTTAGTCCCACCAAAATATCTGCTGACAACTATAACAATATTACTTATATCTCTACCCTCAATGACCTGTAAAATTGGTGGACCTGAAGAACGGGCTGGCTCTCCATCATCATTAGCATACTTTATTGCTTCATCACCACTACCTATCTTATAAGCAACAACATTATGTGTAGCATCATGATATTTTTTGGATATTTTTTTTACAAATATTTCTGCTGATTTTTTTGAATCTACACAGGCAATATTAGCAAT
>CAZOON010000439.1:0-1737 GCA_964581445.1 uncultured Halanaerobiales bacterium
TAATATTAAAGATATTAGTAAATATATTTTTTTATTCATCATTTTCTATCCTTACTTTTCTTCTTGCCGCAACATCAATAAGTGAATAATTATCCTCCTTTTTTAATACCAGCTTATCAAATAAATTTGCAACTACACATGAATGATTTGGTATTATTTCAATCATATCTCCAATTTCAAGATCTATATAATCCTTTTTACTGATCACAAAGCCATGCTCTTCAGAGAGATGATCAATAATTAAATCTTCTCTTATCCTTCCATTAAAAGAAACCAAACCAAAACCATTTACAAGCTCAACACCATGTGCCCCCTGATCCAGAGCAAGTGTTTTACTACCTGCATCTATTATTACTTTATCAGAACTTGTCTTGCTTATAACCATTGACCTAATTTTAAAAGCAACCCTTTCCTGAAGGATTATACCCAGACCAATCTGAATATTATCATAAAATACATAATTACCAGGACGAATTTCATTAACTTCTGGATTTAAAGAAGAATACTTTACTGTTGGGGTTGAACCAACACTTATAATTTTTAGTTCAAGACCATTCTCCCGAAAAAGTCTGGCAGTTTCTCCCATCAAATTACCCTCAAGTTCACCAATTTTTTTAATTTCATCCAGTGTTTGAACACCATATACCTGACCAGCATGTGTAAATATACCCTTTAAATTAAGAGCAGGACATTCTTTCTTAATTTTTTTGACGAACTTCAAGGCTGGTTTTCCATAATTTACACCACATCTATCCAAACCTGTATTTATTTCAAGCAAATAGTCAAGTTTCATATTCTTTTCTTTTAAAAAATTATTTAATCTTTTTGCTCCATCAATATTATCAACAGCTACACTTATATTAGCTTTTTGCATTAACTTAGACAATCTTTTCATCTTAATTCTACCTATTATTTCATAGGCTATAAATACATCTTTAATGCCTTTATCTATCATTGTTTCTGCTTCTTCCAGAGTAGCAACAGTTAAGCCAACTGCCCCGGCCTTGATTTGCATCTTTGCAATATCAGGACTTTTATGTGTTTTAATCATTGGTCTGATTTTGCATTCATTATTTTGGGCCAATTCTGCCATTTCATTAATATTGTCAGTTAACTTATTATAATCAACGATGGGATATGGAGTTTCAATGTTTATATTCATTTGTTATCACCTAAAACCTTGCATTATCCGGGGTGCGAGGAAAAGGAATTACATCTCTTATATTATCCATACCTGAAATATACATCAAAATTCTCTCAAATCCGAGTCCAAAACCAGAATGTGGTACAGTACCATATTTTCTTGCATCCAAAAACCATCTATATTTTTCTATATTCATATTATTTTCTTCCATCATCTTTAATAAAACATCATAACGTTCCTCTCTTTGGCTCCCTCCAATTATCTCACCAACACCAGGAACCAGACAATCAACTGCACCAACAGTTTTTTCATCATCATTTAATCTCATATAAAAGGCTTTTATCTTTTTAGGATAATCTGTAACCATAATTGGTTTTTCAAAATACTTCTCTGTTAAATATCTTTCATGCTCTGACTGTAGATCAATCCCCCATTCTACAGGAAATTCAAAATCTTGTTTTGATTTTTTCAGGATTTCAATAGCCTCAGTATAAGTAATATGACCAAAATTTGCATTAATAATCTTTTCTAAATTTTCAATTTTACCTTTTTGTATCCATTTATTAAAAAATTCCATCTCTTCATCTGCTTCA
>CAZOON010000440.1:0-1725 GCA_964581445.1 uncultured Halanaerobiales bacterium
ATAATTATTTGTTTATAAAGGATATTAGATATTTATATATAAAATTATAATATAATAATATAACAAAATTTGTTAAATTAAGTGTTTTTATATTAAATATATGGAGGGGTATATTTATGGCTGAAATTAAAAATATTAGTTTCAGCATAAAGAATTTGAAATGAATCTATAAAAATAAGAGGGCTGTGGGTTATAAGATTATAGCTGTTGCTAACAGAGTTTGTAGATGTATTTTTAAAATTTCAATTAGAAAAACAAAGGGCCTATTTTCAGGAACTTTTTAGTGAGTCTCCAAATTCTATTGTTTTGCTTGATAACAGGGATAGAGTATTAAATATTAACAAAGGATTTGAAAATCTTTTTGAATATAGACTGGAAAATATTAAAGGTAAAAAAATTAATGATTTAATTGTACCTGAAAATAATCTTAATGAAGCCCAAAAAAAATCATCCAGAGTTATTGAGGGAGAAAAGATACTTGCTGAAACAATTAGAAAAACAAAAAACGGGGAAAAAATATATGTTGAAATTAATGCTTTTCCAATAAAAATTGATAGCGGTCAGATAGGTATATTTAGTATATATCAGGATATTAGAAAGAGGAAACAAGAGGAAGAAAAAATAAAATATCTTTCTTTTCACGATGAATTGAGTGCTTTATATAATAGAAGATATTTTGAAAATGAGATAAAAAGGATTAATAATTCAAGGTATTTACCAATTAGTATAATAATTGGGGATATTGATAATCTTAAATATATCAATGATAATTATGGGCATAAAATAGGGGATGAATATATTAAAAAGGCTGCAGAAGTATTTAAGCTTGTATGCAGAGAGGGTGATATTATTTCTAGAATTGGTGGTGACGAATTTGCTATACTTTTAGCAGAAACACCTGGTAGAGTGGCTGAAAAAATATGTATTTGTTGCAAAAATGTATGTTTACAGACAACAAAAACAGCTAGTTTACCTGAACCTTTGCAGATATCTTTAGGTTCAGCAACAATGAATTTAAAAAATGAGAATCTAAACGATATATTTAATAAAGCTGACCAAAAGATGTATAAAAATAAATATGAATATAGATGAGTATTTCTTGACAAAATGATAAACATTTACTATAATACACTTTGTGAATAACTTAAAAAGTTTTAATACGGAGAGGTGTCCGAGTCTGGCTTAAGGAGCATGATTGGAGATCATGTGTAGCCCTTGTTGGCTACCGAGAGTTCGAATCTCTCCCTCTCCGCCATTTAACAATGATTATAAGGGATTTGGAAATATAAAAATTTGCAGCATTAAAATTGAATTGACATCTATTTGATAACAGTTTAATATTTTAGTATAAAATAACCCTGGTTAGAGAAGTTTTAATTAGGGATTTTTGTTTTTATATTGTAACTATATTTAAGTTTAATTATTAAAAAGGATTAAAATATATCTGCAGGGGAATAAGAAGACTTCCCTTTTTATAAATAAAATTTGACTGTGAAGGATAAATATAATAAAATAATAATTAATGAAAATGATTATCATTATTATTCTTATCAACTTCGGCAGTATGTTAATATTAATTAAATAGCTCTGAAATAGATTCAGGAGAAAACATATCTGCATGGATAAGAGCTGAAGATAAGAATGACAATACAACATGGATGCAGTTTAACTTAGAAAATACTGACGGGTATTTCGTGGTTACTACTTCGTCAGGAGATATAGTAG
>CAZOON010000441.1:0-1720 GCA_964581445.1 uncultured Halanaerobiales bacterium
TCTCAGTAATGGACTTCTTTACAGCAATTCATACGGGTATCGTTCAATCTGGTGATATTATTATTATGCTTTTATTGGCAGTAGGTGCAATAGCATTAGTACAAAAATCAGGTGCTATTGGTGCAGGAATTCATAAATTGCTTGAAGTCTCTGCAGGAAAAGAGTTAGCAATTATCGGAGGATTAACGTTAATATTTGCTATCTTAGGGGCAATAGGAATGGGGGAAGGAGGATTACCCTTTATTCCGCTCGCAGTTTCAGTTGTAACAGCCTTAGGCTATGATAAAATGACAGGCGTCGCTACAGCTATGGCTGGTATGGGCATTGGATTTGCCTCTGGAGTATTAAATCTTTTTACAACGGGGATTAGCCAATCATTAATTGGTTTACCAATTTATTCAGGTATTACTTTTAGAGCCGGTGCTTTAGTTATTTTTTATATTATTACTGTTATCTATATTGTTAATTATGCAAAAAAAACAAGAGAAAATCCGTCCAAAAGTGTAGTTGCTAGAAATTATATTCAGCAATTGGAAAATGCTCAAAAGCAAAAAAAAGAAAAAATAATTGAATTCACAGCTAATAGAAAATTAGCATTATTAGGTTTAATATTTGTTTTTGTTTTTCAAGCTTATGGTGCAATTAAATTAGGATGGGGATTACCTCAGATTTCTGCATTATATCTAATGTTTGGATTTTTTACAGCAATTGTTTCGAGAATGAATCCGTCTCAAGCTTGTGTGGACTTTGCTAAAGGAGCTTCAAAAGTTTTACCGGCTGCATTTGCGATTGGGTTAGCTAGGTCAGTTATGGTATTAATGAATCAAGCCAAAATTATTGATACCGCAATATATTCCTTGGGCGAGATCCTTAAAGGTAAGGGACCAATAACCATTATATTTTTAGTATATGTTTCAGTTATCATTTTTAATTTCTTTGTTATTTCTGGAAGTGGAAAAGCAGTTATTCTAATGACAATTTTAAGTCCATTAGGTAAAATGGTTAATATTAACCAACAGATTATGGTTTTAATCTATAATTATGGTGATGGATTTACAAATTATATTTGGCCAACATCTGGTGGGTTAATTGCAGGACTTACAATGGTAGATGTTGAGTGGGAAGACTGGGCGAAATTTTCTGCTAAGTTACGGGCCATCTTGTCAATTGTAGCATTTGGTTTAATTGTTTTGGCTAATTATATTAATTTAGGCCCATTTTAATTAGTAAAAATTACTGAAGATTTAAATAGATTGAATGGATAAATATGATAATAATTAATTCACCTTTAAAAAATTTATATTTATCCATTTTTTAATTCTATTTGATGGATTATTTAATTGGATCGATTATACTTAACTGGACAGTTAGGAATTAGACATGTTATAACCAATTTAGATTAAGGGGAGATGATTAGCATGTCAGAAAAAAGATATACCGACCAGTTTAAGAAATAAATCGTGAATTTATGAAATAATAGAAAGCCATTATCTGAGATTATCAAAGAGTATGGAATGACTCATGCCTCAGTTTATAATTGGATTAACAAATATAATACAATAGGATCATTAAAACCTAAAGATAAAAAAATCAGATAAACAAGAGAAACTTGACTGTTTCAAAAATAAAATGCTAAACTTAAAATGGAAAATAATATTTTAAAGTAAGGGTTGCTGATATTAGGACAATAAGACAAGTAATATCAGCTAACAGTTATAAG
>CAZOON010000442.1:0-1712 GCA_964581445.1 uncultured Halanaerobiales bacterium
ATGAAAATAGATGATGTTGAATTACAAAAAAGTAATATTTTAATGGTTGGTCCAACAGGTTGTGGTAAAACATTACTTGCACAAACACTGGCAAAAATTCTTGATGTTCCATTTGCGATTACAGATGCTACCTCTCTGACAGAAGCGGGTTATGTAGGGGAAGATGTAGAAAATATATTACTAAAGTTAATCCAGGCAGCAGATTATGATATAGAAAAGGCAGAAAAGGGTATTATTTATATTGATGAAATTGATAAGATTGCCCGCAAATCAGAGAACCCTTCTATTACCAGAGATGTCTCTGGTGAAGGCGTTCAACAGGCCCTTTTAAAAATACTGGAGGGTACAGTAGCAAGTGTACCTCCTCAGGGAGGACGCAAACATCCTCATCAAGAATTTATACAGATAGATACAACAAACATTTTATTTGTTGCAGGTGGTGCATTTGATGGCCTGGATAAATTAATTAAAAAAAGAATTGATAATAAGGTTATGGGTTTTGGAGCTGATATAAAAACAAAAGAAGAGCGTAATAATATTGGGGATATATTAAAACATATACTTCCACAGGATTTATTACACTATGGTTTAATACCAGAATTTATTGGTAGGATGCCGATACTTGTTTCTCTGGATGAATTAATGGAAGAAGATTTAATCAAAATATTAACTGAGCCGCGTAATGCTTTAATTAAACAATATCAGAAGTTTTTTGAAATGGATGATGTTGAGCTTGAATTTAATCGGGAATCTTTAGTTGCAATTTCAAAAAAAGCACTTTCTCGCAATACTGGTGCCCGTGGTTTGAGAGCTGTTGTAGAAGAAGCAATGCTTGATATTATGTATGATCTTCCCAGTGAAAGGGAATCAATTAGCAAGTGTATTATAACTCCTGAAGTAATTGAAAAAAATAAAAAGCCTGAGTTAATCAGGATTGATGGAAAAGAAGAGTCAGCCTGATGAATTAAATAACTTAATATAAATGAATTGATAACAATATTCCTGATGGAATATTGTTATCTTTTTATATTTTCCCCTTAGGATAAAAAACTTATCCCGGGTTATAATAATTTAAAGAATCAATAACTTGAGGGGGAGATAAATTGAATTATTCTTACAGTTTAATAACAATAATCCAGCTTTTTTTTACAGTAATCATTGGGCTTTATTTTTGGAATCAATTAAAAAAACAGAATGGGACAAAAAAAGCCGTTGTAAAAGAGTCAAGTAAAGAAATGGAAAAATTTAAAAAAATGCGGAGAATATCTTTGACCCTTCCCCTGTCTGAAAAGACAAGGCCCAGTGAGTTTGCTGATATTATAGGACAGGAAGAAGGAATTGAAGCATTAAACGCAGCTCTTTGTGGCCCCAATCCCCAGCATGTTATTATCTATGGACCACCAGGGATTGGGAAAACTGCTGCTGCAAGGCTTGTACTGGAAACAGCTAAAAAAAATCCTGTATCACCTTTTAATAATTTATCTAAATTTATTGAGCTTGATGCCACTATTTCTCGTTTTGATGAGAGAAGTATTGCAGATCCTCTGATAGGTTCAGTGCATGACCCCATATATCAGGGTGCTGGTCCATTAGGAATTGCAGGTATTCCGCAACCAAAACCAGGTGCAGTTACAAAAGCACATGGAGGAATACTATTTATAGATGAAATAGGTGAATTGCATTCTATGCAGATGAATAAATTATTAAAGGTT
>CAZOON010000443.1:0-1712 GCA_964581445.1 uncultured Halanaerobiales bacterium
TTCTTCTGAAAGTTCATCCATACCCAGTATTGCAATAATATCCTGTAAATCTTTATAACTCTGTAGTACTTCCTGTACCTGTCGTGTTACCTGGTAATGCTCTTTCCCAATAATTCTGGGGTCAAGTATTGATGAAGTTGAATCAAGAGGGTCTACAGCAGGATATATACCTTTTTCGACAATCTGACGTGAAAGAACTGTTGTTGCATCCAGATGGGCAAAAGTAGTTGCCGGAGCCGGGTCAGTAAGGTCATCAGCAGGCACATAAATAGCCTGGACAGAAGTAATTGACCCCTTTTTAGTTGATGTTATCCGTTCCTGAAGTGTACCAACATCACGGGCTAGTGTGGGCTGATAACCAACAGCCGAAGGCATTCTTCCCAATAATGCGGATACTTCCTGACCTGCCTGTATAAAACGAAATATATTATCAATAAATAACAGTACATCCTGACCCAATTCATCTCTAAAATATTCAGCCATCGTTAAAGCTGTTAAGCCGACTCGCATACGTGCTCCAGGCGGTTCATTCATCTGGCCGAATACCATTGCCAGCTTATCTATAATACCCGCTTCCTGCATTTCCAGCCAGAGATCATTACCTTCTCTGGTTCTTTCACCTACACCGCCAAAAACTGAATATCCACCATGCTCTGCTGCGATTGCTCTAATGAGCTCTTGAATTAAAACTGTTTTACCTACACCGGCACCTCCAAAAAGTCCAATCTTTCCACCTTTTGGATATGGGCAAAGTAAATCAATAACTTTAATCCCTGTTTCAAACATTTCTGTACTTGCAGCTTGTTCTTCTAATGAGGGGGCTTCTCTATGAATTGAAGACCTCTTATCTGTTTTCACTGCTTCTTTTCCATCAATATGGTTTCCAGTCACATCAAATATTCTACCTAATACTTCTTTGCCTACTGGCACCGTGATCGGACCTCCAGTATCTTCTACTTCTATCCCACGTTGCAGTCCATCTGTAGAAGACATAGCTACTCCTCGAACAACATTGTCTCCAAGATGCTGCATAACCTCTATTATTAAATCTCTATTTTCATCCTCGGTTTCTATATTAACCTTAAGAGCATTATATATATCTGGTAAGTGTCCCTCTTCAAATGCTACGTCTACAACTGGACCCATTACCTGTGTTACACGTCCTTTTTTCATTTGGCGCTCCCCTTTATTTCAATGCTTCTGCTCCGCCTACGATTTCTGAAATTTCAGTAGTAATCGCAGCCTGTCGAGCTCTATTCTTTTTAATTGTCAAATCTTTTATCATATCTTCTGCATTCTTAGTTGCTGCATCCATTGCAGCCATCCTTGCTCCTTGCTCACTAGCCTTACTTTCTAACATCGCTCTAAATAGTGTCATTGAAATATATCTTGGTAACAATTCATCCAACACTTCTTCTGGTGAAGGGTCAAAAATATATTCCACTTTAATTCCAGGTTCACTCTCTAAAGGAGCAACTGGAAGCAATTCAAAACTAGAGTTTTCTCTAACCATAGTATTTTTAAATCTTGCGTAAACAACTTTTACTCTGTCTACTACTCCATTTAAATAATATGTAGTAACTGCTTGCGCTATTTCACGTGCTTGCATAAAACTAACTTTGTCAGCAATATCAGTATACTCACCAACTATATTGTAGTTTCTATACCTAAAATAGTCTTTAGCTTTATTGCCTACAACAATTATGCTTGTT
>CAZOON010000444.1:0-1710 GCA_964581445.1 uncultured Halanaerobiales bacterium
GGGGATTTCAGATTTAATTACTATTACTGGTATTGTAAATCTTGATTTTGCTGATGTTAAAACTATTATGATGAATGCAGGCTCGGCATTAATGGGTATTGCCACTGCAAAGGGTGAAAATAGGGCAACTGAAGCAGCCAGGATGGCTATTGCCTCTCCATTACTGGAGGCTTCTATAGATGGGGCCAAAGGTGTGTTAATAAATATTACGGGTGGTCTGGATTTAGGTATACATGAAGCAAATGAATCTGCCCGGGTAATTCAGGAGGTTGCAGACCCTGATGCAAATATCATTTTAGGTGCTGTAATAAATGAAGAATTGGATGATGAGGTTAAGGTTACAGTGATTGCAACAGGTTTTGATGTTGAGGCTAATAAGAATGAAGAAAGTGAAGAAGAATTTGAAGCAGATTTTGACCTTGAAGGTTTTTCAGGTGAAGACCTTGATATACCTGCCTTTTTAAGGCGGCAGAATGGATAAATATATATCTTTTTAACTCGATGCTTTTTAAAAAGCATCGAGATTTTTCATTTTTAGGGTAGTTCGACAAAAAAATTAAGAAAATTCTGTAATATCTAGTTTTTTTACTGAATATATATTAATAGCTGCTAGTCTGGGGGCAGAATAATGATTATTTATGCCGATATTTTGTTTATTAATAATACTTTAATGACATTTGCAATTATTTGGACTGTGGGACAGTTACTTGAATTAAAATATTGCTGCTGGACTTTAATTATTTCATCCATGATTGGAACTATATATACCTTTTTGTTTATACTTATCAGGGTTGAGGGATGGCCATTAATATTAAAACTATTATGGTATATAGGATTAAATGTATTAACTGCGTTACTTATGATAAATATTGCCTTTTACCATTCCAGTAGGAAAATGAAGTTTAAAGCTCTTATCTATCTATATGCAATAAGTTTTATTACAATAGGAATGATTATCTCTATTTTTAATATATATGATATAAGGGCAAGTAATATAAGTAATAAATATTTTTTTATTCCACTTGCTTTAATATTTTTATTTTTTATTAGTCGTTTTGGCTGGCATTATTATAAGGAACATGTGAAAGGTGAAGAATTATATCTTCCTGTAAAAATATTTATTAATGATAAAAAAATTGAATTAATAGGATTACTTGATACTGGTAATAGATTAAATGACCCCATAACAAAGGTGCCAGTTCTGATAATTGAATGGAATGATATTTTGAATCTTTTTGCTATAGATATAAAAGAAGATATAAAAGAAAAAATTAATGCAAATAAAAGTGAATTAATTGAATTAATAAATATTTTTAATGACCTGGGCTGGGGAAACAGGATTAGGATATTGCCTTTTGCAGATCTAGGACAAGAGCATGGTATTTTACTGGCCTTTAGACCTGATAAAATTATTATAGAGTATAAAGATAATTTTATTGAAAGTGAAAGAGTTATTATTGCTTTAACAGAATATACTCTGGATGAAGAGGATAATTATCATGCACTTATCCATCCCCGGCTATTAAGAAATTAATTATAACTAGGGGGGAAATTGTGTTAAAAAAATATCTATATTTATTAAAGTTCAAGAGTGAAATTTTATGGTTTAGGTTATTAAGATTTCTGGGTATATCTCGCTCGCCAATATATTATATTAGCAGTAGTGAAACTTTACCTGCTCCTCTAACAGATGATGAAGAGGATTATTTG
>CAZOON010000445.1:0-1708 GCA_964581445.1 uncultured Halanaerobiales bacterium
TGTTCCCATTGGAACTTCAACCAATCCAGTCTGAATAACATCTCCAGCCACAGCAAATACTTTTGTACCGTTACTATTTTCTGTACCAATACCATTAAACCATTCACTGCCATTTAAAATTATTGGAGCAATATTGGCAAATGTCTCTACATTGTTGATAATAGTTGGTTTACCCCAGAGACCCTTTTGTGCCGGATAAGGAGGTTTAGGACTTGGTTGTCCTCTTTTACCTTCTATAGAAGCAATTAAAGCAGTCTCTTCACCACAGACAAAGGCTCCAGCTCCAACTCTGATTTCAATATCAAAATTAAAACCTGAATCAAATAAATTCTCACCAAGATAATTATTTTCCCTGGCATCCTTTAAGGCATTTTTCAAGTTTTTAATAGCTAAAGGATATTCTGCCCTGACATAAACAAAACCCTGGTCAGAGCCAATGGCATAACCTGCAATTGTCATAGCTTCAATAACACTGTGAGGATCCCCTTCCAGAATACTTCTATCCATAAAAGCACCGGGGTCTCCCTCATCTGCATTACAAATTAAGTACTTCTGTTCATTATCTTCTTTATAGGCAAATTCCCATTTCAAACCAGTAGGAAAACCTGCTCCCCCTCTACCTCTTAAACCAGATTCTTTTATCTCATCAATTACATCTTTAGCTTCCATCTGATTAAGAACCTTTTCAAGTGCCTTATATCCGTCTTTTCCAATATAATCATCTATACTAAGTGGATCAATCAGTCCGGTATTTCTTAAAGCAATTCTCATCTGACCTTTAAAGAAATTAAGGTCATTATAATCTTCAACCTTATGGTCATCATCTTTAACTACCAGTGACTCTACAATTTTATCATTTGCTATATGTTCATCTACTATTTTCTCAACATCTTCAACCTTGAGATTACCATACATTGTCTTTTCAGGCATGATAATCATGATTGGACCCAGACTACAAGGACCCACACAACCGGTTGTTTTCACCACTTCTTTGACTGGATATTTTTCAGACAGGCCCCTATCTTCCAAAAGCCTGATAAGTTCTTGTTCAATATCCTCTGCCCCGGATGACAAACAACCTGTTCCCGCACAGATTAATATTTCTTTTTTTGCCATTAATATCTCCCCTTTAATATTTCTCCAGTATCTCTGGTATACTTTCTGGAGTTAATTTTCCATATACCTTATCATCAATCATCATTACAGGAGCCATGCTACAGGTACCAAGACACCTGGTGATAGTTAAAGTAAATCGTTTATCATCACTGGTATCACCAACCTCATCAACTCTAAGCTCATTTTTAACTTTAGCTACAATATCCTCTGCTCCCTTAACATAACAGGCAGTCCCCATACATACACCAATAGTATGATCACCTTTTGGCATAATCGAGAAAAATGAATAAAAGGTTACTACACCATAAACCTTGCTAAGAGAAATTCCCAGCTCTCTGGCAACATAATCCTGGACATCAAATGGTAGATACCCAACAAGATCCTGTACTTCATGAAGAACAGGAATCAAATTTCCAGGTGTGTTCCTGTACCTATCAATAATAGGTTCAAGTTCTTTGAATTCATGTTTTTCCATAATCAATCTCCTTTTCTTGTATAATTATGCATAAGTTAAGACTATAACTTACAATTATTAACACTCAGTTTATAATATTCAATATATTTTTTCATTTACCTCCTTAATATTTGATTT
>CAZOON010000446.1:0-1695 GCA_964581445.1 uncultured Halanaerobiales bacterium
AAGATGAATTGGGATATTTAACAATACATTTACACAGATTAAGAAACAATACAATTAAATAAAAAGGTATGTAACTGATCAGATCAGGCATTAACCTCTCAAAACAGTTAATTCTGTTTTTGCAGGTTTATGCCTTTTATTTTTTTTATTTATAAAAAAGGAGATGATATCAATGGTGAAAAGATTTTTGGATTTGAATTCAAGAGAAATCTTAACACTAAATAAAAATGAACTGTTAAAGGCTATTAAAAAATCTGAGAGCAGGGTAATAGTTAGTGAAGTAATTGGTATACAATCTTTATACCATAATATAAGTAATACAGAGGTAGCGGCAGCTTTTGGAACTGATATGATAGTATTAAATAAGTTTAATGTTGAAAAACCTTTTTTTGCCGGTATAGCAGAGGATAATCCTCAAAATATTGTTTCTAAAATTAAAGAGCTTACAGGTAGACCAATTGGAGTAAATCTTGAGCCTGTTGATGAAAAAGTATCTGATAAGATATCTATAGAACAGGGGCGTAAAGCTATATTAAAAAATGCTATTAAAGCTGTAGAGCAGGGTTTTGATTTCATAGATTTAACTGGGAATCCTGATACTGGTGTAAGTAATGAAAGTATTATTAAAGCAATCAAAGAAATTAATGAAGAGCTGGGAGATGAATTAATAATTATCAGTGGTAAGATGCATATGGCAGGAATAAATGAAAGTTATTTAGAAAAAGAGATTATTAAAAATATGCTCTCGGCAGGTACTGATATACTCCTTCTTCCCATGCCAGGAACTGTACCTGGTATAACAGTTGAAGATTTAAAGCCAATTGTGAATTTAGTTCATAATGAGGGTAAATTGGTCATGAATGCAATTGGTACTTCACAGGAGAGTTGTGATATTGATACAATAAAAAAACTTGCTTTATGGAGTAAGATGACTGGAGCAGATATACATCATATTGGTGATGTAGGTTGTGCAGGTATGACTTACCCAGAAAATATCTTGTATTTTTCAAATGCAATTCGGGGAAGAAGACATACATATCGAAGGATGTCTCTTTCAATAAAAAGATAGTAATTATTTATGCTAAATCTCCTGGAGGTGATAAACAAATATAAAATATTTTTCTTATTTTTATATTTATTAACTTATTAAAAGGGGGAATTTAATTTATGAAGAGGTTATTTGGACAGTTACAGAGAATTGGTAAGGCACTCATGTTACCTATCGCCGTATTACCTGCTGCAGCTTTATTATTACGTCTTGGTGCACCTGATGTATTTAACATACCATTTGTAATGGCAGCTGGTGGAGCAATTTTTGATAATCTTGCACTATTGTTTGCTATTGGTGTTGCTGTAGGTATTGCATTTGATGGCTCTGGTGCAGCTGGGCTTGCAGGTGTAGTTGGTTATTTTGTTATTACTAAAGGTACTCAAACGATTAATGCAGATATTAACATGGGAGTACTTTCTGGTATATTAGCAGGATTACTTGCAGGATTTTTATATAATCGCTATCATGATAAAAGACTGCCTGATTATTTAGGATTTTTTGGTGGAAGAAGATTTGTATCTATTGTTACCGGGGCAGCCAGTGTGGTTTTAGCAGGTATACTAGGTTTTGTATGGCCCCCAATACAGGAAGTAATAAATTCTTTTGGACAATGGATAACTACTTCAGGTGCCCTGGGTGTAGGA
>CAZOON010000447.1:0-1695 GCA_964581445.1 uncultured Halanaerobiales bacterium
TTCCAGGCCATTCTTTTGAGCCTGAGATATTAAGCCAAATGCAAATGTCATGGGGTTTAGGGAGGCATCACAATCTATTTCTACTCCTCCAATAATATCATCTGCTAGATAGGGTTCATCTTCATGTACCTCTTTTTTATCCATCATCCTCATTGGATAACCATCCTGTGCCTGTTGCTTAACATATTTTTCTGCAACTTTCCATTCTTCACTACTTTCAATAATATAAATACTGCCCCGCTGACTATAATCAAAATCATATTCTATTTCTTCTTTTAATTCCTGCAAAAGATTTTGACTTATATAAGCCAGTTTTGTATCATAGCCAGGTTTTTTATCTGCAATTAACACATTACCATCACAGCCACTCGATGTTCCTGAGGCAATATCCCCTTTTTCAATCAGGGCAACTTGCAGATCGCATTTTGACAAATAATATGCTATACAGGAGCCAATTACTCCACCACCAATAATTACAGCATCATATTTACTCATCCGTATTTCCCCCCAGTGTCCCAAAACTTATTGGTCTTACAGGCGGACGATCTTTCCCGCTTTCCAGAGGTTTTTTAATATCTTTAAGTTCTTTTTTTAAAATCTGTTGAATCAATCTTTCACAGGTTCTTCCCTGACACAGACCCATTCCTGCCCGGGTTCGCCTTTTTATCCCTGTTACATCTTTTGCCCCTTCTTTTATAGCCTGTTTTATTTCTCCTAGAGTAATTTCTTCACATCTACAAATAATTATTTTATCTTCATCCATTTAAATCACACTCCCAGACGTTTAATACTTCTAACTACTTCACTTTTATCCCGGGGCACTGATATAGTCATTACAGTTGTTCTATCATTTTTTTTGCCTGTATCAACTTTAATTACTTTTCCTTTACAAACAGCTTTACCACTTCTATCAACTGCAGTGACTTCATGTCCTTCTTCAGGTAGGGGCAAATATTCATATGGAAATGATATGCTGGCCATTCCCTCTGAATAAGTTTTATCAAGCAGGAAAATAGCCAGTCCAGGACATTGGGCAACACACACCCCACATCCAACGCATTTTTCTTCATCCAGTACAGGTTGATTAGTAATGGGCTCACCAACTTTTATTGCACCAAAAGGACAGGCGGATTCACAGGGATTACAGGGAATTTCCTGAGTACATTCAATTACAGCAACAGCAGCTTTATTAAATCTTTCTTCAGAAGGATAAGCAGGTCCATCTTTTAACTCTTTTAAAGATAAATATCCTTTACTTTCTAATGGCATTTACATCACTTCCTGCCTTTAATTGATAAAATTCATCAATAATCTTTTTCTTGGCATGCAATCTTTTTTCCCCAAATGGTCCCATTCTTAAACCACTTAATCTTTTCCTAATTATATTATTAATCTCATTAGCATTATCTTTATCTAAATACCCCAATTTTTCAGCTGCAGATATGCCTGCCATTTTTCCTTCTTCCAGGGCAGTATTTGCTTCTTCAACACCTGATGCATCTCCAACAATATATATTCCAGGATAGCTGGATTCCATATTTTCATCGTGAAGAGGTATCCAGCCCCCCATCTCAGGTAAAAATCTTGTCTCACATCCATGCATCATTGCCAGCTCAATTAAAGGCTTTAAACCTGCAGCAAGTGTTATCGTATCAACATTAAGTATCTTTGCACTTCCTGCAATACAATTCCAAT
>CAZOON010000448.1:0-1693 GCA_964581445.1 uncultured Halanaerobiales bacterium
CCTGGCCAGTTTTACAAAAAAAACAATTATTACATGTAATATGGCCTTCGCCTGATATGAAATCCCCCAAATTTACAGAATCAACATTATTACCCTTATCTACAACTTTACCACAAAACTCGTGACCAAAAATTAATGGCGGTTTTATTCGTGATTTGGACCATTTATCCCATTTATATATATGTCCATCTGTCCCACAAATAGCTGTAGCTTCAACCTTAATTAATACTTCATCTGCATTTATTCTAGGTTTTTTTACATCAACTAATTCTGCTCCATAACCATTTTTAGTTTTCATTATAGATTTTATAATAATCACTCCTAATAAAATATTAAAAATATTTATTTTAGTAAAAAAATAAATATTTTTAATATTTCTAACAATATATATAATTATATTTTTCAATCATTAAATAATCAATTAGCAAAATATACAATTATATCATTCATAAAAAGCTATTCAATTGACTAAATATACAAAAAACTTAAAACTTTATGATTAAATATTATTTTTATATTTAAAACTTAATAATGCAAGTTTTAAATATATTACATCTTCAAATTTTTTAGGGTCTAATCCTGTTAAATCATAGATTTTTTTAAATCTATAAATAACAGAATTCCTATGTAAAAATAAATTTCTTGAAGTTTCACTAATATTTAAATTGCTTTCAAAATATGTTTCCAAAGTTTTTAAATAATTTTGTTCTAAAGGAAAAATAGAAGCAAGTTTATTTTGCAAATCTACTGGTAATTTTGTGACAAGATCTTCTAATTTTAAGTTCTTATTATTAAAGATTTGTTCTTCAGGATAAAATCTATTACCTAAATTCAATGTCTTCAATGCCATCTCATAAGAATCTTTTATACCTTTTATACCTTTCCTTTTTTCTCCAATACCAATTTTACATATAAAATTTAATCTTTTCTTAATTTTATTTATTAATTTAGCGCTTGTTTTAATATAATTAGAATTAGCATTAATTCCTTCATTAAAAATAATGATAAATTTAGCTTCTTCTAAATAAAAAACTTTAATATTTTTTTGTCCTGAAAAAAATTCATTTATTTGATCTTTAATTTCTTTTTTATATTTATGCCACTTAATACTACTTTCTTCTCCAGCCTTCTTTACAACTTTTTCCCAATAATTCATTATTTCCAGTACATAAACAATATAAAATTCCTCTTTTTCAAATCCAATTTTTTTTGTTACGATATCAAAATATTTCTCTGAAATAATTAAACTATCATTAAATAATTCCCTAACAAAATATTCCTCTGCCTGTTCCTCTAACTGTAATTTTTCTATATAATAAGTCTGTTGCAACATTAATTCCACCATCATTTTTACAAGACCTGCATAAATATCAAGCTCCTTAGGATTACCAATTATGCCAACAACTCCAACAACTTCATTGTTAAAATATATTGGTAGATCAATACCTGGTTGAACACCTTTCATTTTTTGGGCTTCTTTTTCTGTTACCTTTAATATTTTTTCTTCCTCAATTGTTTTAGTAGCTATTTCATGTATAGTATTTATTCTCTCTGGATTCCCGCTGGCAATAATAATACCATTTTTATCTCTTATATTAATATTCTTGTCTAAAATTTTCATTGTTCTATCAACAATTATTTGTGCTAATTTGGGGGTTAAATTAACCTTCATTATAAACAACTCCTATTAAAT
>CAZOON010000449.1:0-1687 GCA_964581445.1 uncultured Halanaerobiales bacterium
ATAAGTTTAATACAGGAGGAGGGGTTGATTATAAATGCTACAGAAAGACATTGAGGCGATTAAAGAAGAATTAATTGAGATAAGAAGGAAATTTCATCAGATTCCTGAACTGGGATTTGAAGAATATGAAACATCTGCCCTGATAAATGATTATCTAAAAAATTGGGGTATAGAAACGAAAAGAAATGTTGGGGAAACCGGTGTTACAGCTTTAATAAAAGGGAAGGGAGAGGGGAAGACCATTGCTATCAGGGCAGATATAGATGCCCTTCCAATAGAAGAAAAGACTGATTTAGGTTTTGCTTCAAAAAATAAGGGTAAAATGCATGCCTGTGGACATGATAGTCATATAACAATTGCGTTAGGGACAGCAAAGGTACTCAGTAAATATAAAGATAGGCTAAATGGAAATATAAAATTTATTTTTCAACCCGCTGAAGAAATATTAAGTGGAGCAAAAGCAATGATAGAAGATGGTGTTTTAAAAGATCCTGAAGTTGATGCAATTATCGGTCTACATAACTGGCCTGAATTAAATAGCGGGGAGATAGGTATAAAAACAGGCTCCATTATGGCTGCAGCCGATAAATTTGAAGTAGTAATAAAGGGGGTAGGGGGACATGGAGCACTACCACATAAAACTGTTGACCCTATTGTTGTAAGTGCTGAAATAATAAATGCCCTGCAGAGGATTATTAGCCGGGAAATTGACCCTCAGGAGACAGCCGTTATAAGTATAGGCACCTTAAATTCGGGGACTGCCTTTAATATTATTCCTGATGAGCTTAAATTTTCAGGTACAGTTAGAACATTTGATGATAATATAAGAAAATATATTGCAAGAAGAATGGAAGAGATTATCTCAGCTGCATGTCAGGGTGCAGGTTGTGATTTTGATTTTGATTATCACTTTGGTATACCTGCAACGGTAAATGATGAAAAATTTACTCAAAGAGTAATTAAAGTTTTAAGGGAAAAATTAAGAGATACAAAGATAGTGGAGCCTGTTACTCCATCTATGGGGGGAGAAGATTTTTCCCTGTTTTTAAATAAAGTTCCTGGCACATATTTTTTCCTGGGTACCGGGAATGAAGAAAAAGGTATAATCCATTCCATTCATCATCCTAAATATACAATAGATGAGGATATATTGCCAATTGGTGTTAAGGCTTTTAGTGAAATTGTGCTCAATTATTTATCATAATCCATTATTTTATTTATAAATTACTATAAAAACTCTCTGTTTAAATTTTATTTAGGCAGGGAGTTTTATTATTTTCCAATAAATTTCAATTAGATTTAAATATTATACTAAAAAATTTAATTTATATTAAAAATAATTTTGAGAAAAAAATAATTAAATTTTTTATTAATATTTTTTATTGACGAAAAATAAATATATTATTACCCATTAAGTGTTGATATAACAAGATTTATTTAGAATTTACGAAATAAGTACATTATTTTAAAATAATAAATTATTGTTTAAATTCAAATTTTTTTGTAAAAATAATCGATTTTAAGCAGGAATTATTAAAATCATATTGAATATATTTAAACAGAGATTACAGTGAGACTTAAATTTATTTTTCTCGATATATTTATGTGAAAGGAGTGAATTATATGGCAAAGCGAAAAACAATACTTGATTTAATGGAGATGAAGAAAAAAGGTGAAAAGGCGGCCT
>CAZOON010000450.1:0-1685 GCA_964581445.1 uncultured Halanaerobiales bacterium
GGAGATCTATTTCCTTTCTATATTTCGCCACAGTCCTTCGAGATAAATCTATGCCTTCTCTTTCGTACAATAATTCTGAAATTTGCTGGTCACTATAAGGTGAACTTTTATTTTCTGCAACAATAAATTCACTAATCATAGCCTTAATACTTATTGAAGAAGTATTATCAACTCCACTGGAAAAAAAGAACTTAAGTTCAAATAAACCCTGAGGAGTCTGAACATATTTATCATTTGTAGCTCTACTAACTGTAGATTCATGCATACTTATTTTATCGGCAATATCCTGCATTGTCATTGAATAGAGATGTTTAATACCATTATCAAAAAAATCTCTTTGCATCTCTACAATTGATTTAACTATACGATAAATTGTTATACGTCTTTGTTCTATGCTTTTTATTAGCCAGAGTGCAGATTTGAATTTTTTATGGAGATAATTATATGTATCATCTCCCTCTGTCTCCTGTAGCAACTTATAATATTTAGGATTAATACGTAAAATCGGGCTGGCCATATCATTCATGATAACAACATAATCTCCCTTAATCTGTTTAACTATGATATCAGGAAGAATATAATTAGTTTTTTTTCCTTTTTTAAATGCTGCAGCAGGTCTGGGATTAAGACCCTTTATCATATTAATTGCTTCTAAAATACTTTCTTTTTTCTCTTTTATATTATTACAAATTTTCCTGTAATTTCTTTCTGCAACCTCATTAAAAAAGTTTAAAATAATTTTTTCAGCCAATTGATTTCTCTCATCAACAAGACTGTGAAGCTGTATCAATAATGTTTCCTGTAAGTTTCTAGCTGCCACTCCAACCGGGTCAAGGATCTGAACCCTCCGCAAAACACTATTTATTTTTTCAGGGGTTTCATTTATATTTTGGCTAATATTTTCTACAGATAAAGTTAAAAAACCATCTTCATCCAGATTTCCCACAATATAACGCCCTATTTCTATTTCATCATCATCAAGCACCTGAAAAAGCTGTGTCTCTAAATGCTCAATTAAATTTGGCTCATAACATATAAAATTTTCATAATTATATTCATCGTCATTGCCAGAATTATTATATTGATAATTATGAGAATACTGATTTAATATGCGTTTCTCCAGCTCGTTTTTGTTGTTTTCATCCTTTTCAAGTAGAGGATTATTTTTTAGCTCCTCGTCTACATAATCTTCTAATTCATGGCTTGAATACTGTAATAGCTCAATAGCAATCTGTAATTGAGGTGTCATTACTAATTTTTGTTTTTGCTCAAGATTTAAATTAAATCCGAGTTCCATTATTTTTCTCTCCTTAATCTATCAGCAATTTTTTTAATTCTTCTCAAGCGATGATTAACCCCGGATTTACTCAGAGGTGGATCAAAAAGCTCCCCGAGTTCTTTTAAACTTAAATAAGGATTTTCTTTACGACAAATCGCAATTTCCTGTAAACTTCTGGTCAATGAATCTAAACCCTTTTTATTCTCTATTACAGTAATTGCCTCAATCTGCCCCATAGCAGCCCTAATATTTTGATCTAAATTTGCAGTTTCAGCATTAACCTTCCTATTAACATTATTCTTGACATCCTTTAATACCTGGGCATTTTCCATCTTAAGCAGGGCTTTATAGGCACCAATAATATTTAAAAAAGTAATTATATCACTATATTTTTTTAAATATACAA
>CAZOON010000451.1:0-1680 GCA_964581445.1 uncultured Halanaerobiales bacterium
ATTGTTACCAGACCAGTTATAGGATCCATTGTAAAGGTAAAAGGTACAATTAATGCGACTGACATAGTTGCTGTTAATCCTGGTAAACCACCTGCAATCATACCAGCTGTTACTCCAAAAATCATAAACAGTATATTTTTTATAGTCAAAATTGCTGCAAAGGAAGTTAACACAATATGTAGCAAATTTATTACCCCTTTCTATATTCTTAAAATATGCGGTACCATAAAAATAAGTACCGCATATTATTGATTTAGCTTAAATTATACCTAATTCTTCCAATATACTTTTATAAAATTCAATTTTTCTATCTATAAGTTCACTGGATTTTTCCGGTCCATAATCTACCAATTCAAATCCCATTTCTTCCATTTTATTGTTAAATTCAGGAATTTGATTTACTTTACGGCAAGCTTCCGCCAAAATATCTACTTTATCTTTAGGCATATCAGGAGGAGCAGCAAGACCACGGTATTGTCCTTCTACATAATTATAGCCAAGTTCTTTAAATGTAGGAACATTAGGTAAATAGGAAACCCTTTCTTCTGCTGCTACAGCAAGGATTTTCATTTCTTCTCTATATTGAACACCCATACTTGTATAAGTCATAAGTGCTGTCACATGACCACCAAGAAATGAGGGTACAGCTTCTCCTGAACCTGTAAATGGAATATAAGTTGTTTTTATATCAGCTTCTTTATCAAATTCTAAAGCACCCAGATGATTGGGAGTATAAGTTCCACTTCCGCCAACAGTAATTGCACCTGGATGTTCTTTAGCATATTTTACAAAATCATCTAATGATTTTATGTCGCTGTCTTTTCTTACTGCAAGTATATCTGGAGTAAATTCAAATGTATAAATAGGTTTAATTTGCTTTGTTTGATAACCGGGATTTTCTCTTGCCAATGGCTGGAGAATAATATTTGTTAAATTATATCCAGAAACTGTGTATCCATCAGGATTAGCTTTTACCAGTTCTGAAAAACCAACTGCTCCACCACCACCAATTTTATAACTTATAACAACATCAACACCCAGAACTTCTTCTAAGTATTTTTGTTGAGTTCTTGCGGTTATATCAGATTCTCCACCTGGATTAAAACAGACAATATAGTTTAATGGTTTTTCTGGATATTCAGCAAATACACTACTGGCAAAAAATACAACAGTTAATGATAAAATCAAAGTAATAATTAATAATTTTTTTCTCATGTAAATCCTCCTCATTTTTAATTATGAAACATTCTACAATAGTTACTATGTTTAAATATAATTTTTTCTATATATCACCTCCAAAATATATTTGTTCAAATATAAAATAATCGTGTGAAAATTATCTCTAATAAAACTATAATATAAAATTTACTCTTTTTAAAGATTAAGAACATAATGTTCATCAATTTTTTATTTTGTTCATTTTGTTTAAACATAATTTGATTATATAATTATTTCTTCTCCAGCGGCAAATGGTTTACTATTAAAGGTATTATAAAATTCAGCTAATGCAGGAAATTGAGTACAATGACTTGGCCTTAAAATATTAATATTCAATTTTTTTAAATATTTTATGGTTTTTATAGTTAATTCATCATTTCCCTTAAGATGAAAACCACCTAAAACAGCATAAACCCTGTCAACATTGCTTACCTCTCTAGCATATTCAATTGTGTTACATAT
>CAZOON010000452.1:0-1674 GCA_964581445.1 uncultured Halanaerobiales bacterium
TCCATACATGACACCTCCACTACCATTATCAACACAATCAATAAAATCTATACATCTCCTGAATTTATTTTTAGATGTTGCTGTAATCAATCTTACCGCTATATTAATTAATCCAAAGTTAATTGCACCCTTCCAGAGTGTCCTCATATATAATCAACTCGATATTATTATTACCATAAAAAAAATTTTAATTTTTTTATAAAAAAAATGTATAAAACTTAATCAAAAAGTTCATATTAATATCATGAGGTCAACAGTGGTCGAGCGCAGACTGGCACAGGCTCATTATTGGGTCTGTGTTAGTCGGGCAAAGGTCATTACAGGTTCAAATTTGGATCTGTAATGGCTGGAGCGCAGACTGCTGCAGGTTGTCAAAGATTTGTTGTAGTCTAAAATGACTGCAGCAGATTCGTCAGCTATCTGCAGTGGTCGAGCTAAGATTCTGACAGGTTCAGTAGGCATCTATAATGGTCGAGAGATTATTATAGGTGTTGAGAATGCGATTTGCATGATTATCATCCCACAAAAATAGTTTAAGTGGAATAATATCAAATCCCATGCAGGATCTGTCAGGGTCGAGCAAAGGTTGTTGCAGGTCTGGAACGTATCTATAGTAGTCGAAAGATTGCTGTAGGTACCTGAGGATCTGTTGCAGCCGGAGCACAGATCATTGTTGGCCTCTTTTATGCAATTATATATCTTTTCCTTCCTTAAAAAAAGAAACCCTGCATTGATATGCAGGGTTTCTTTTAATGTATATATCCTTTTAAAGTATTTAAATGTTTTTGATCCTGACTCAAAATCTCATTGATTAAGGTAGCACTCCCTGAATCAAGGTCCCCTTTACTAATCTCTTTTGCCATTTTGATACCTTTATTTTCTCCCTCATAGGCCAGTTTTGTTACTTCTTCAACCTTATCTTTTCTCATGTTTTTCATACTTGAATACATCTCAGCCATTTTCCCCATCATACCCGTGTTTTTTACTGGCTTTCCACCTAAATCCTGTACACGCTGTGAAATTTTTTCTATATGCTTTCGATGATCACTTTGAATATCCTGAAATTCCTGGACAATATTACTATCTTCTCCTTTCAACTTTTGAATATATTTCCCATAACCATCAACTGCCATAAATTCTCCTTTTAAAAGCGTATTTAATTCTTTTATTGTTGTTTTATTCATATCAGTCCCTCCCTCGTATATTATTAACACAGTATCAAACATATATGTATAGAAAAAATTTATATTTACCATTTATTAAATAGTCCTTATGCTATATAATATAATAGTAAACTTAATTAATACTGGAGGGCAATAATTATGCTGGAAGAACTTATGAAGGATATAGTTAAATTTCGTGATGACAGAAATTGGAGTCAATATCATAATGCCAAAGATTTAGCAATATCACTTACTTTAGAAGCTGCCGAGCTTTTGGAAAACTTTCAATGGCTGGATAATGAAGAAGCAGTTAATAAAAATATTGAAAATATTAAAGATGAACTGGCTGATATAATAATATATTCTTTACTCATGTCTGATAGATTAAATTTAGACCTGGAAACAATAATACGGGATAAATTACAAAAAAACATAGCAAAATATCCCGTCGAAAAGGCATATGGTTCAAACAAAAAATATGATGAATTATAAAATATATTAAAAAAACATT
>CAZOON010000453.1:0-1673 GCA_964581445.1 uncultured Halanaerobiales bacterium
TAAGTCAAGATTAGATTTAGAATGTAATTTGGGGGGGATTTATGAATGAGATAATACTGGTTGTTGATGATGAAAAGAATATTAGAGATTTAATAAAATTTAATCTTGAAAATGAAGGATATCAGGTAAAAACTGCTTCAGATGGTGAAATGGCCCTCAAAAAAGTTGATGATACAATAGATTTAATTATACTTGATTTAATGTTACCAAAGGTTGATGGGCTTGCAGTTTGTAGGTCAATCAGAAATGATGTTTATAAAGATATCCCAATAATTATGTTAACAGCTAAAGGTGAGGAAGTTGATAAGATTATTGGACTGGAGATGGGGGCAGATGATTATGTTACTAAACCATTTAGCCCACGCGAATTGATAGCCAGGATAAAAGCTATTTTAAGACGAGCTAATGATGGTAGTAATAATAAAAAAGAATTATCAAAGATTCAAAAGGGAGATATTCTGTTAAATGTTGATAGCCATGAAGTTTATAAAAATGGTGTTTTAATGGAGTTAACCCCAAAGGAATTTGATTTACTTAAATTTTTTCTCAATAATCAATCCCGTGTTTTAACAAGGGATATTCTTCTTGAAAGAATCTGGGGTTATGAATATTTTGGTGATACAAGAACAGATGATGTTCATATAAGGCGTTTAAGAAAAAAAATTGGGGATAAATATATTATAACAGTAAGAGGGGTAGGTTATAAGTTTGCAAAAATGGAATAGATTAACCCTAAGGGATCAGGTAATAATAGTTTTTATTATATTACAAATATTTGTAATGGGACTGATCTTTTTTTATTTTTTAAACCATTATAAAAATTTTTATATGAATCAGATTGAAAGATTTCTTTTTGATGAAAGTAAACTTATTATTAGTAATTATGATTTTGAGTTTAATAGTTCCTCTGATAAATTAAATGAATGGGTGAAAAAGTGGGGAGAAACAATTGAAACAAGAATAACAATAATAGATATTAATGGAAATGTTTTAGCTGATTCTATAAGTGATTATAATACTATGTCAAATCATATTAATAGACCAGAAATACAGGAAATATTAGATGGTAATGATTATGGTATTGCCAAAAGAAATAGCTTTACTTTAGATAAGGATATGTTCTATATGGCAATACCAATTATTAATAATAATAAAATAAGTGGTTTTTTAAGATTGGCTAAGTCAGTAAACACTTTAAATCAGGTGATAATAACAGGAGTAAAAAAATATCTTGTATTTATCTTGTCTTTATTATGTATTAGTATCTTAATTATATTAAAAATGACTGATAGGATAATTGAACCACTTGCAAAAATGACTGGAATGGCCCGAGATATTGCCAATGGAAATTATTCAAGAAGGATTAAATTAAGCCATTACGGAAGAAATATTGATGAAATGGCAGGTATGTTTAATTTCATGGCAAAAAAATTGGAACATAACATTAATGAAATATCCAGAGAAAAAAACAAATTTGAAGCAATATTAACAAGTATGGTCGATGGTGTAATTGCCACAGATATTTTCAAAAATATAATTTTGATTAACCCTGCAGCGCGAAAAATGTTTGCACTGGGTAATAAAGATCTTAACAATAAAAATATTATTGAAGTTACAAGACATCATAATATTGATTCTTTCCTAACAGAAGTATTGCAAGAAAATAAAATAAT
>CAZOON010000454.1:0-1662 GCA_964581445.1 uncultured Halanaerobiales bacterium
AGATAGAACAAAAATTATTGAAAAATAATATTAAAGGGCGGAGGGCAATAATTTTTGAAGATTTATCTTACCCGGATGAAAAGATAATTGATAAAAGTTTAGAAGAATTAAGCGAAGTGGAGACTGGAAATTTAACTGTGATGGTGATTTATAATGAAAACCTGGAATTTTAGGAGCCCGGGTATACCGGACGAGGAATTCATCAGGGGTGAAATCCCGATGAGTAAAGAAGAGCTAAGGACTGTAACTATTGCCAAATTGAGGCCAAAAAATGATAGTATTATTTGTGATATTGGAGCTGGCACGGGTTCTTTGAGTATAGAAGCTGCCCTTTTAGCCAGTGAGGGAAAGGTTTATGCTGTTGAAAGAAAAAAGGCGGGGGTTCAGTTAATTAAAGAAAATATGAAAAAATTTGAACTTAATAATATTAATATACTGGAAAAAGAAGCACCTGAGGGACTTTCATCATTACCCATGCTTGACAGGGTGATAATCGGGGGAAGTGGAGGAAAACTCAAGGAAATTTTAAAAATTATAGATAAAAAATTAAAAAATACTGGCAGATTGGTTATTAATGCTATTACTATAAATACTTTATCCATTGCAATAGAAGTTTTAGAGGAAATGAATTATTCTCTGGAAATAGTAAATATAGCTGTTACCAGAACGAATAAAGTAGCTAATTATCATATGTTTAAAGGCATGAATCCAGTTTATATTATAAGTGCTGAAAAAGGAGGAAGAAGATGAAAGTTTTTTTTATTGGTGCAGGTTCAGGTGATTCAGAATTACTGACTATAAAAGGGAAAAAAATCCTGGAAAAGGCAGATACAATAATCTATGCTGGTTCACTTGTCAATCCCGATATTTTGAAATATGCATCTGATGATGCTGAAATTTATAATAGTGCAGGTTTAAGTTTAGATAAGGTGCTGGAAATAATGGAAGAGTCAATAGATAATAACAGGCTTGTAGCCAGGGTCCATACCGGAGACCCTTCAATATATGGAGCAATTAAAGAACAGATAGATTATTTAAAGAAAAAAAGTATAGATTTTGATATTATTCCGGGTGTAAGTTCTTTTACGGCAGCTGCTGCAGCAGTGGAAAGTGAATTTACTCTTCCTGATGTTTCGCAGACTATTATTATCACCCGCCTGGAAGGAAGAACACCGGTCCCTGAGAAAGAAAAGTTAAAAGATTTGGCACAGCATCAGGCTTCAATGGCAATCTTTTTGAGTGTACATATGATAGAGCGGGTGGTGAATGAGCTAAAAGAGGCTTATGGCCCTGATACTGCGGTAGCAGTAGTGTCAAAGGCCTCCTGGCCTGATGAAGAGGTAGTAAAAGGGACTTTAAATGATATAGCTTTGAAGGTTAAAGAGGCAGGTATTAAGAAAACTTCTATGATTCTTGTGGGAGATTTTCTTGATGGTGATTATTCTTATTCTAAACTTTATGATAAAAATTTTAGTCATGCTTATAGAAAAGGAGAAGGTGAAAATATGAAGGCGATTCTTGTTGTTAGTTTTGGGACAAGTTATCATGAAACCAGGAAAGTGACCATTGAAGCCTGTGAACAGGCAATAGCAGATAAATTTAGTGATTATGAACTAAGAAGGGCATTTACATCTAATATGATTATAAAAAAGATGAAATTAT
>CAZOON010000455.1:0-1652 GCA_964581445.1 uncultured Halanaerobiales bacterium
TAGGTGCTTATACTTCTGCAATTCTTACAGGAAAATATGGGATATCTTTTTGGATATCATTACCTTTATCTGCTTTGATTACTGGATTAATAGGTTTTTTACTTGGACTGATAAGTATAAGAATAAAAGAAGACTTTCTGGCAATAGTAACCATTGCCTTAAATTTTATAGTGGCTGCTGTATTTCAAAATGTGGAGTATTTTGGAGCATCAATGGGATTGCTGGTACCTGCACCATTCTGGTTCGGGCATCGTTTATCTTATCAGGGATATTTTATAATTATTTTGGTTTTGATAATCTTAGTAATCATGCTTTCCCGTCATATTGAAAATTCCTGGCTGGGAATGGCCCTTGGAGCGATTAGAAACAATGAAAGGGCGGCATATTCTCTGGCCATTAATACTAAAAAATTTAAAATTATTGCTTTTGTAATTGGAACTGCTATTGCCGGTATTACAGGGGCGGTTTATGCCCATTATATTACCTTTATTATGGCTTCTAACTTTGGATTTCTTACTTCTGTAACCATATTATCAATGGTGATTTTTGGAGGTATAGGTACAATACGAGGCGTTATAGTAGGAGCAATTATTTTAGGCTTGATTCCAGAATTATTTAGATTTATTTCAGATTATAGATTACTGGTATATGCTGGATTGTTAATATTTATGATTCGTTTTCAGCCTTCTGGACTTTTGGGAGATGATAGTATTCTCTGGAAAGGCATCTGTAAAATCAAAAATCGTCTTTGCCGGAAGGAGTTAGCAAATGGTTGATACAATGTTGGAAATTAATAAACTTGATAAATATTTCGGTGGTCTTAAGGCCCTGGAAAAGGTAAGTTTTTCTGTTGAAAACGGAATTATTAAAGGGCTTATAGGGCCGAATGGTGCGGGGAAAACTACCCTTTTTAATACCCTTTGTGGTGTATATAAAGCTAATGGAGGTACAATTGAGTATAAAAGAAATAAAATACAGGGTGTTACAGCACATCAGATTGCAAATATGGGTATTGCCAGAACATTTCAGATTGCCCGTCCTTTTATGGATATGACAGTTATTGAAAATGTACTTGTTGGTCTGGGCAAAGATTATTATCAAGGGTTTTTAAGTCTTTTTAATATAAGTTATAAAGATATTCACCTAAAAAAAGCCAGAGAGATTCTTGAAATGGTGGAATTAGATGAATTTGCTGAAGAAGAAGCCGGAGACCTTAGTCTGGGTTATAAAAGAAGACTGGGGATAGCCAGGGCTCTTGCTTTGAGTCCGGAAATTTTAATGCTGGATGAGCCTCTGGCTGGTCTGGGAACTGATGCAATTAATTATATGCTTGAGTTAATTTTACGTCTTAAAGAAGATGGTATGACCATTATTATTATAGAACACAATATGGATGCAATTATGAAAATATGTGATGAGATAGTTGTTTTAAACCAGGGTAAAAAGATAGCTGAAGGGTTACCAGAAGAAATTCAAAATAATATAAAAGACATGGAAGCCGATCTGGGAAAGGAAGAGGGTAAAGATGTTTGAAATAAAAAATATAGATATTCTTTACGGAGAATCATAGGCCCTTTATGATGTTTCCCTAAAAGTGGATGAAGGAGAATTTGTAACAATGATAGGTGCAAATGGTGCCGGTAGAACAACAA
>CAZOON010000456.1:0-1651 GCA_964581445.1 uncultured Halanaerobiales bacterium
TCTTTTATGAGCCAAATTTATCATAATTTTTACACCCTGCCCTTAAATATAGAAATAATAACTAAACAAACCAATAATTGCAAAAATTAAACTTAGTAATAAAAACCTGGCCACAACCTTTTCTTCCTCCAGCCCCTTCAACTCATAATGATGGTGAATGGGGGTCATCCGAAAAACTCTTTTACCACCTGTTAGCTTAAAATAGCTCACCTGTATCATAACTGATAGTGTCTCCAGAACATAAACACCACCAATTATAAACAAAAATAATTCAGTCCTTGTTAATACTGCTACAGCTGCTACTGCACCTCCCAGGGCAAGTGAGCCCACATCTCCCATAAATACCTGAGCTGGATGACTATTAAACCAGATAAAACCCAGACAGGCCCCGGTTATACTCAGATTAAAAAATGTCAATCCTTCTAAATGCATTGTTGTGCTTAAAATCGCAAAAGAACTGCTCACAACTGCCGTTATTCCGGCTGCCAGACCATCAAGTCCATCAGTTAGATTAACTGCATTAGCAGTACCCACAACTGTGATTATTATAAAAGGTATAATTAATTGTTTCAATATAATAATATTACCTGTAAAAGGTATAATTATTCCAGTTCCTATATCTGAATAAAAATAAATATATAAAGAAAGTATTAAGGCTACAAGAATTTGTCCCAATAATTTCTCTCTGGCCCTTAAACCAAGTGAGCGTCCTGTCTTTATCTTTTTATAATCATCCATAAAACCCAGCAATCCCATGGCTAAAGTGATTACTAAGGCTATTAAAGCAAGACTGTCCACTTTTAGATAAAAAATTGCTGAAATAGAAATGCCAATAAGGAGCAGTATTCCTCCCATGGTTGGAATACCCTGTTTATTATAATGAGATTTAGGACCTTCTCCCCTTATCTGTTGACCAAAATTTAATCTTTTTAAAATCTTGATAACAAAGTGTCCAAAAATCATTAATATTAAAAATGGTAGTCCTATTGCTATAAAATATTTCATAAAATATCAATCCTCTGCCAGTACAAAATTAACTATCTCCTCCATCTTAATCCCTCTGGAGCCCTTAATTAAAACAGCATCATCTGTCTTAATATTTTTCAATAATATCTCTGCTGCCTCACTATTTGTTTTACAAACATAAATATTCTCAGGAGCCATTCCACTATTGGCTACACCTCTAGAAATTATCTCACCCAATTCTCCAACAGTAATTAAAATATCTATTGATTTATTATAAATATATTCCCCAATCTTAAGATGTTCTTTCTCTTCATGTGAACCAAGCTCAAGCATTGCACCCAGTACTGCTATTTTCCTGCCTTTGGCAATATCCAGCAAAACATCAATACCAGCCTCCATAGATAAAGGATTTGCATTGTAAGTATCATTAATAATAGTTGTGCCCTTATATTCCCTTATATCCAATCTTAATGAAGATAATTCAAAATTCTTCAAAGACTTTTTAATATCCTTACAATCTACATTAAATTCTCGAGCAACGGCAATAGCTGCCAGGGCATTGTATATATTATGCCTTCCCGGTTTGTTTAATTCAATATCTTCTTTTATATCATTATAATTAAATGTAAAACTAATCATACGATATTTTTCATCTGTATGTACATTATCAGCATAAATATCTGCA
>CAZOON010000457.1:0-1649 GCA_964581445.1 uncultured Halanaerobiales bacterium
AGCGTCCAACAATAAAGGCATATAAAGCAGCAATTGCTCCTGCTTCAGTTATAGTAGTAACACCAGTTAAAATAGCACCAAGAATAATAATTGGTGTTAAAAGCGCCCAAATAGCACCTTTTGTTGCCCTTAAAATTTCTTTAAAAGTATAATTCTTTTCTTTAGGATAATTTCTTCTAATACTGATAGAACTACTTATTGCTAATAATGCAAGACCAATTAACACACCAGGAATAATGCCTGCAGCAAACATCGAAATTACCGATACTTCTTTAAACATACTGGCATAAACAATCATAATTAAACTCGGGGGTATAATAGGGCCAATAACTGATGAAGCTGCAGTAACAGCAGCACTATAACCTGCCCCATAACCCTTCTTTTTCATCGAAGGAATCAAAATATTACCTATAGCAGCTGTATCTGTTACAGCCGTTCCAGTTAAACCCGCAAAAAGTATACTGGCACCAATATTTACATGTGAAAGCCCTCCCCTGTATCTTCCCATTAAACTCAGGGCAAAATCAATAATTTTATCAGTCATCCCACTACGATTCAAAAATTCTGATGTTAAAATAAATAGTGGTATCGAGACTAAAATAAAATTTGATACACCTGCAAGTATTCTCGTTGGCACCATACTCAAGAAATTCATTCCTCCCATATAGAAAGTGCCAAACATACCTGATATACCAATAGTATAAGCAATAGGTGCCCCTATCAGGATTAATACAAAAAAGAGAATAAATACATATAACATTTTATTACTCCTTCCTTAAATCTGTTCTATTATTTCTTCTGTATAAGTCTTTTGCATCTCTTCTTTTATTACATAAGGGGCTGTTAATAAATGTATTAGCTGAATTAATCCACTTACAGGGAGTGCAAGTACTAACCATTTTGAACTTATTCTAACCCTTGAAGTAATCATAAACAAATCATTATTATTGACAAATTCTAACCAGCCAAACCAGAAAAAAACAATAATAAAAACCCCAACAAAAACATAGTCTATATATCTAATTATAATTTCAAATTTATCAGGCAAAGCTCTTATTAGCCCTTCTACTCCCATATGTTCTCCTCTTTTTAGTGCAGCAGGAATACCAAGCAAAGCTCCCCAGACCATTAGGATTTGTTCTACAGGAAGTGGCCATGGCAAAGGATTTCTCAATACATATCTAAAAAAAGCACCATATATTGAAATTAACAAAATTAAGGCAATAATGACAGAAGCTACAAACATACTGGCTTTATCAACCCAATCACTTAATGCCTTTATTTTTTTTAGCATTGATTCACCTCTTTTCTTATTAGAGCAGGGAGTCCCTTTAAGGAAATCCCTGCAATTAAGTGTTTAATTGAAATTACATTTCTTATTTATTTACATAGTTTTCTACTATTTGATTGTCGATGCCTTCTGATACTTCATTAGCTGCTTTCCAGAATTCATCTACTGTTTCTTTTTCAAGACCAAAATCTTCTGTAATCCAGCTATAGAAAGCAGGTTTCAATGTTTCTTCCCACTGTCCTTTCACTTCAGGTGTTGGCATATAGGAATCTTTAAAATATTTTTTGCCTTCTTCCCAGTCAAGGATAGACTGTTGTGCATTGATACCACGAGAAATCATAACAGCTTCTCTTGCAGT
>CAZOON010000458.1:0-1641 GCA_964581445.1 uncultured Halanaerobiales bacterium
AAGGATCACAGGGAATGGAAGTAAAACATTCAATTATAGCAACAGGCCCTCTTTCTAATCTTTCTTTTGTAGGTATCTTCTCTTCAATATCAGATTGTGTTGGAATACCTGTTTCTTTGAGCATGTGAACCCTCCTCCAGCATTTTTAGTCCAGAACGTATTTTTTCTCCTACCGGGCCTCTTCTGAGATCCTGAAGTTTTTTATCTACATCTTTCAGTTCATCTTCAAGTTCTTTTCCACCAAAACCAAGATCTTTTGCCACAGCCAGACCTGCCATTTCGCCTTCAAGAATTGCTGCAGTAGCCTCTTCAATACCTGTTACATCACCTGCAACATAAAATTTCTCATTACTTGTTTGCATAAATTTATTCCTGAGTGGAACATCCCCACCAAGTTGTGGTATATAAGCCATCTCACAACCGGCCTGGATTAAAATATCAGCCAGCGGGCGCAGTCCAACTGCCAGGCAGACTGTATCAGCTTCAATCATCTTTTCAGTACCACTTATTTCATTCCATTTATCATCAAGCTTTATAAGTTGAACTTTTTCAACACTTTCTTCGCCTATTACATTTTTCACTGTGTGTCTGGTATAGATAGGCACACTGGCCCTCCTGATCTTAGCCGCATGAACAAGATAACCGCCTATTTCTGGAGCCGCTTCTACAATTCCTACAACATCTACACCAGCCTGTAATAATTGATAGGATACAATCAAACCGATATTACCTGCTCCAATCATAATTACTCTTTCTCCAGGCAGAACACCATAAAGATTCATAAGAGTCTGTACAGCGCCAGCACCATAAACTCCGGGCAAATCATTATTGGGAAAGGCCAGCATCTTCTCAGCAGCACCTGTAGCAGCTATTATCCTATCAGCTTTTATTTTTTTCACCTTATCTTTCTGAGAGAAAAGCAGGGTATCATCATCATAATAACCCTGAGCTGTGGACTCCAGATAAATATCAATATTAGTGGAATTTTCTATTTTTTTCTGCAATTCAGCAGCGATATCTATACCTCTGGTTCCTGCATTCTCATTCTTCGAGCCAAAAAAGCGATGGGTCTGTTTAATTAACTGACCTCCCGGTTTGAAATCCCTTTCTAGCAAAGCCACATTTGCTCCGTATTCAGAAGCCTTAATTGCTGCTGAAAGTCCGGCAGGACCTGCACCAATAACTAAAACATTAGTTTTAATCACTTAAATCACCTTTTCCTGTCTGTTCTTCTACTACCATTCCATCTTCTACTTTTGTTATACAGGTCTTAACATTAGGAATACCATTAACCTTCATTAAACAGGAAGAACAATTACCAATAGCACAAAAAAGGCCACGGGGACGATGATATCTTATACTCCTTCTTAATGTTTTAATACCTGCAGCATGCAAAGCAGCAGCAACAGTCTCTCCCTCAAATGCTTCGACTTCTTTTCCATTATACTGGAAGACAAGCTTATTTTTCCTGTCAAAATTTAATATTGGATGTTCTTTAATTCTCATCCATATCCTCCCTTCATAGCTATCAAGCCGATTCTAAATTGATTTTTTTTATTGCCTTGATTAAATGATTGAGATGATTTTCCATAACCTCATAAGAAAATTTCTCATCCCTGGCAATTATCCCATTCAATATTT
>CAZOON010000459.1:0-1641 GCA_964581445.1 uncultured Halanaerobiales bacterium
AATAAACATGAATATCCTCAAGTGGTACAAAACTCTTAAATATTCTTGTAATCTCTATAGATTTATCTATATACATACCCATCCGGGCATTTACTATAAGAATTTCAGGAGTTTCGGGAATCTCATAAAGCCTGTTCCCTGTTTTGATATTATATTTTTTCTTTAAAGCAGGAGAGGCAGCAAGAACTACTGCTCCCGGTTGCGAAGTATCTCCAACAACTGCTAGATAAACATCCATAGGATTAAAGCCCCGGGCAACGGCTTCAATACTGGCATAAAATGATTTCATATCAACACATAAAATATCATTATCAGGCATCTTACTGTAATCAACATCCATATTTATCCTCCAGTCATATATATTTCTTATATATTAACATACGCATGTTCGTTTTGCAAGGTTTTAAAAAGGCCATATTTATATTAATATGGCCTTTTCCTTTCTTTATCCCTTTATAATTTAAACTTATTAACCGTTCTTCCCAGTTCTTCTGATATATCAGATAATTGTTTGGCTGAAGAAACAATCTCTTCTGTAGCTGCACTCTGCTCCTGGCTGGAGGCCGCCACTTCTTCAGCATTACTGGCAGCTTCATTACTAACAGTAGCAACACTATTAATTGCATCCTCGGCAGAATTGCTATTACCTTCCATCTTTTGAGCCTGATCTGTAACTTTTCTTATCATCTCGTTTAATTCATCTGCCAGATTATTAACAGTATTGAATACACTTCCGGTTTCATCCATCTTCGCCACTGTAATATCAACAATCTCTTCATTATCATCCATTTTTGAAACAGCTCTAGTGATACCAGCCTGTATTTTATTGATTAGCTCAGCAATTTTTTCAGTAGCAGTAGCTGATTCTTCAGCAAGCTCTCTTATTTCATCAGAAACAACACTAAAACCTCTGCCCGCTTCACCCGCTCTGGCAGCTTCTATAGCAGCATTTAAGGCTAGAAGATTTGTCTGAGTAGAAATGCCATTAATCATATCTACAATATTACCAATCTCTACTGAAATTTCACCCAATGTTTTAATAGCAGAAGACACTTCTGTTGTATCAGCCTTAATTTTATTAACCTTATCAACAGAATCAGAAACATATTTATGGCCGGTATTTATACTTGACATTACTACCTGCGCCTTTTCCTTCATCTCATCAGATAAATCTCCGGTTTCGCTGATCTGATTAATAAGGATATTAATAATATTAATCGCTTCATCTACCTGGGCAGATTGCTCTTCAGCGCCAGCTGCAACATCCTGTATAGAACTACTTACCTGATTTGCTGTCTCACCAACCTGTTCACCCGAAATAGATAAGGCTTCACTTGAATTGGAAATGCTCTCAGCCAATTTGCTAATTTGTGTCACTATATCTTTTAAACCATCCAGCATCTGTTTAACCGAGCTGGTTAAAATAGCTATTTCATCCTCATTTTTGGTATTGAAGACATCAGCCTCTTCTTTACTCAAACTCAAATTACCATCAGCAATCTTTTTAGTTATATTACTTAATTTTACTATAGGTTTGGCTATACTATTAGCTATATAATATGTAATAATCAAACCAAGAATAATAGCAATTATTCCACTTATTAAACTGGTCCTTTTAATAACATCAAGCTCAGACATTAT
>CAZOON010000460.1:0-1637 GCA_964581445.1 uncultured Halanaerobiales bacterium
TCATGTTTAATATATCTTTTTACAAGCCTTTTGAAAATCAAAATAATATTTTTTAAACTTGAACCGGTATATGCCGATACAACAATTAAAAAAGGAGTCTGAGGAATACTCTGAAAAACATCACTCATTCGCATCAAAATCATATCAACTATACCACCTATACCACCGGCAAGTACACCCCAGATCAATCCTCCAGATACAGATAAGATCCCTACAGCAAATCCAATAGTTAAACTTATACGACTTCCCCAGATTAATAAGCTAAAAAGATCATAACCACAGTCATCTGTGCCTAAAAGATGTTCAAATGATGGTGCCAAAAAAGATGGTCCCACCTGTTCATTAATACCATAGGGAACAATTTTTTTTGCCGCTATTGCCATTACAACAAAAAATATAAGTATTATAATCCCTTCTATACCTATCAACCCTAACTTTTTATATATTCGTTTAAATAATCTTTTTTTAAATAAACTAAAATTAGTTCTCTTCACACTTACATATAAATCCATATGTTTTTTTTAACTCCTTATATTCATCTTTTAATAATCATTTCTTCACAGGCAGAAGGAAAAAATCTTTCAACCATAATAGAACAATTTTTCAGTAAATCAAGCATTAAATATGCATCTTTTACTTTTTTTAAAGATATTGTATCAACACCTCTTTTAAATAAAGATTCCGGATAAAAACCTGCAGAACATCCATAAACAATTGTTTTGGAATTACTACACTGTCTCAATATTTCTTCCATTGTATCTGTAACCAGAGTACACCCGGTCAACAGTACTTTATCAGCCTCTTTCAAATAAGGTTCAGCTTCCTGAGCAGGTATTACTTTCATATGAGTAGGTGCTTTTTTAACCCCTTCTTGATTAATAACAATTGATGTAAACTTCTCCGGATATAATTCTGTAATATATACTTTTTTTGCTTTCCTGGCAATATTTCTACATTGACCGCTAAAACCAATTATTACAACTATTTCATCTTTTTTTATTATTCTGTTATATCCAGATACCTTTTTAATTTGTACATGATATCCTTTTTTTTCAAGAAATTTTCTCGACATAAAGGGCTGAGAAAGTGCATTAATTAAAGCAATTTTTATTGAATTTAAGAGATAATTTTTTTTACCTGTAAAACTATGCAAATAATCTACAGCTTCTAATCCATTTTTATTAATTAATTTATACTTTAAATTCTCAAATAATTCCCTATTAAATTGCGCACCCTCCCTGATATTCATTGTTACTCCTATTTCATCATTATCAATCAAGACACCTGTAAAATTAGGATTTAATACTATTTCCTTAATTCTGGGTTCTTCCTCTAAATTATCAAAAAGATATTTAATAATTTCTTCTAGAATCATGAAATATTTTTCCCTCTCTTTCCTTGTATCTTTAATTTTAAGCATAAAAAAACACCTCTAGAAAAAGAGATGTAAAATAAAAAAACCTTCTAAAAAAAGGAAGGTTAAATAAACTAGCGTCTTTATTTTATGTGCACTCCTTTCCAAATACGGGAGGCATTAACGTTTCCACTAATACCCTGACGTTTAATAATTCATAGGCTAACCGTTAGAATTATTAAATCGGAGTTGTATTTAATTTTCTGAATTTATTATAAAATAA
>CAZOON010000461.1:0-1634 GCA_964581445.1 uncultured Halanaerobiales bacterium
TTATACAACCGAGTATAATTTTCTTTTTATTAAGCCCTGTAAAATTATCATCTTTGCCCATGTTTTTATTTAAAATAGTATAAAGGGCTACTACAATTAGCATAATTAAAACAATGATTTTTAAATACTTTTGATTAATTCTGAGGACTGCATTAACTCCAAGTGCAGCCCCGGCAAAGGTAAAAGGTATTATGTATTTAATAAGTGGTAAATATACTTTTTTTGAGCGTAAATATGTATATGAACTTGTCAATGCTCCCCAGGAGGCTGCAAATTTATTTGTTCCCAGACTTAGATGAGGGGGGATACCCAATGCGAGGAATGAGGGAATGGTTAGCAAGCCCCCGCCACCTGCAATTGAATCAACCATGGCCGCTAAGAATCCTATTGTACAAAGTATTAATATTTTCATTATTTACCCCCTCCATGTAATAATTATTGGGATATTTATTGCTATGTCTCTGCTTTATTCTAGCTAAAAATAAAAAATCCTTCTTTTCTTTAAGCCAGTCCATATGTTATAATTATTAATAAGGTATTAGACTATAATTCTACCAGTGATATTTATCACTAATAGAAAGGTGATTTCTAATGAAAAAAAGACTATATCGTTCTAGACAGGATAAAATAATTGGGGGTGTATGTTCAGGTATTGCTAAATATTTTGATATTGACCCTACCCTTGTTAGACTTGGGTTTATATTATTGTTTTTTGCAGAAGGGGTTGGACTTCTCACTTATATTATTGCCTGGATAATTATTCCAGATGAACCGGGTAGTTATGAATATCAATCTGAAGAGGGTAATGATGATTATATTGATATAGAAAATGATAATATAAATGAAAATAATGAAAAAAAAAATAATAGTCAAAGACTGCTTGGAATAATTCTTTTAATATTGGGAAGTTTTTTTCTAATAGATATATGGATTCCATCCTACTATTGGAAGAGATTTTGGCCGATAGGATTAATTATTCTTGGACTTGTTATTTTAATCCAGGGAGTGAAAAGAAATGAATGAGAGAAAAAGTGACAGATCTAGGGTTTTGCTCGGTATAATAATTATTTCCATTGGTATTTTATTTGTTTTAAATTCATTTGGTTACCTTTCCTGGTATGTCTGGAGATCTATTCTTAATTTATGGCCACTGATTTTAATTGTTATAGGATTAAATATTATTTTTAAAAAAACAAAATTATGGTGGCTAGTCCCTTTAAGTTTTATCATTTTATTTACTGGTCTTTTATTTATAAATTTTTCTGGATATAATAGCAATATATTCTTTAATAACAATCTTCATAATTATTCCAGGGAAGTAAAATATGAAAATGATTTTAAAAGTTTGTCTTTTGATATATTTTATGGAGCAGGTCGCCTTGATTTAAAAGAGGAAAATAACGATGATAATTTATGTACTTTTAAAGCTGATTATAATAGATTTAAACCTGAAATTAAATATAATAGAGATAATAAAAATGGATTTATTTTAATTAAATCTACAGGCAAACAAAAAAACATTTCGGTTTTAAATGAGTGGGATCTTAAAATTGCCCGGGAAATACCTATAAATATTGATATTGCTGCAGGAGCTGGTAGTATAAATCTAGACTTAGAAAAATTGATAGTAGATA
>CAZOON010000462.1:0-290 GCA_964581445.1 uncultured Halanaerobiales bacterium
TTTGATATTGTTTTATATAAAAAAGAAGTCCATTATGGAGGAAAAGATATTACTGATGATTTAATAAAAAGATTAGATGAAAAATATGATGAAGGTTAAAAAAGATAAAATGAAGGAAATAGTATATACTGAAAAAGAGCTCGCAGAGCTGATAGGCGGTGAACTTAAAGGGGAGCCAGACAGGAGGATTAAAAATGTAAGTGCTGTTTCTGAAAACAGGCCTGATACAATTACTTTTGCAGAAAATCCAGATTATTTTCATGAGGCTGAAAAGAGTAATGTAACATGTG
>CAZOON010000462.1:300-1632 GCA_964581445.1 uncultured Halanaerobiales bacterium
TCCATGGAAGTAGAAAAAAGTAATAAAGATATAATAAGGGTTAAAAACCCCAGGTCTGCTTATGCAAAGATTGCATCCTTATTTGCACCTGAGCCTTTAAGAAAAGCAGGTATTCACCAAACAGCTGTAATAGATAATACAGCACAAATAGGAAATAATGTAAGTATTCATCCTCATGTAGTAATTGAAGAAGATGTCGTAATTGCTGATAATGTTATTCTGGCAGCAGGTGTTTTTATCGGTAAGGGAGTAAAAATTTCAAAAAACACAATAATCCATGCTAATGTGGTTATCGAATATAATACTTTAATTGGAAGTAATGTTATTATTCATGCAGGTACTGTTATCGGCTCAGATGGTTATGGATTTGTTACTGAAGATGAGAAACATATAAAAATTCCCCAGTTAGGGAAAGTTATTATTGAAGATGAAGTTGAGATAGGGGCCAATGTAACTGTTGATAGAGGAACGAGTGCTGCGACGATTATTCATAGAGGCACAAAAATTGATAATCTGGTACAGGTGGCTCATAATGTAGAAATTGGTGAAGATAATTTGCTGGTGGCTCAAACAGGGATAGCGGGGAGTACTAAACTGGGGAAAAGTGTTACTCTTGCCGGACAAACAGGGGTTGTTGGACATTTAGAACTAGAAGACAATACAATAGTAGCTTCTAAAAGTCTCTTAAGCAAAAATACTAATGCAGGGGTATTTTATTCAGGAATTCCTGCCCAGGAGCATAAAAAAGAACTGAGATTACAGGCGGCTTCAAGGAAAGTGCCGGAATTATTAAAGAGAATAAAAAAGCTGGAAAGGGAAATAGAAAAAATCAATAATAAATAAGACCTTAATCAACGAGTTTTAAATCGATATTGATATCTTTTATTATTTGATTTTTGTTTAGCTCAATGCCATTATAATGATTATAATAATCACCAATATCTATTTTTTGATTTTTATTTGTATCAAGCCAGGCGATAATTTTCCAGTTTCCAGGTTTGAGACTGAGGGAGTAAAAACCATTTGCATCAGTTTTTACCGAAAGAGTAAAATCCCCATTGATATTTTGCGCATAGACATTTATGTTTGAAAAATTATTAGCCTTTTCATTGTTATCACTTTTTGTTTCCTCAGAAATGTCGATATTCAGGGCTCGGTTAATATTTACTAAACCGGCTCCATATTCATCATCTTCGCCAGGAGTTCCCAGGTCATCGGCTGTTTCTTTGAGGAGCTTTTTAATGTTTTCAGGTTCAGTAATACCTGTACTATAAAGCAATGAAACTATGCCAGTAATATGAGGGGCAGCCATAGAGGTACCCTGTTGCCAGG
>CAZOON010000463.1:0-1630 GCA_964581445.1 uncultured Halanaerobiales bacterium
AATTATTGTGGGTGCATCTTTTCCAGAAATAACAGAGTAAATTATAATTAATGTAATTAAGAAGCTTTTTTAGGATAAGTCTTTGGGTTTAAATAATTAAAAATTTACTACATTTGAAGGTTTTCCGCCATTAAATATCTGAATAATTTTTCTTGATGATTCTAATGCCATTTTGTAATTTGTTTCAATTGTATTGGTTCCAACATGCGGAGTTAGTACTACATTTTTTAGCCTTGTTAATTCCTCTGGAACCCATGGTTCTGTTTCGAACACTTCCAGTGCAGCTCCTTTTATTTGGTTTTCTTTTAAGGCTTGAATTAAAGCTTCTTGGTTTACAATTGCACCTCTTGATGCATTTACGAGGTATGCGCTATTTTTCATTGAATGAAATTCAGATTTTCCAATTATATGACGAGTGGACTCTGAATAGGGAAGATGCAAGGTAAGATAGTCAACTGTAGAAATTAATTCATTAAACTGTAAATAATTGGCTTTAAATTGCAGGTCGTTTGCTGGTTTAATATCATAATAGTATATGTACATTCCGGCTGCAAGTGCTCTTCTGGCTACTGCTTTTCCTATTCTGCCCATGCCAATTATCCCTAATTTTTTACCATATAATTCATGACTTGTGAACAAAAAAGGATGCCAATTTTGATCATTGTAATATCTAATATAATTGTCACATTCAATTAAGCGTCGACTAACTGCCAACATAATTAAAAAAGTTAACTCAGCAGTACTTTCAGTTACCGTATCCGGCAAATTAGTGACGAGTATATTATGCTTGGCAGCAGTTTTAATATCAATATTATCATACCCTACACTATAAGCACTTATTATTTTCAATTTTTTAGCAGAAACAATAAATTCTGCATTAATTTTATCCCCGGCAACGGGAATAACGGCATCCAAATCAGGCGCATATTTCAGTAATTCTTCTTGGCTAAAAGATACTTTCCCCTTTTCAGGTAAATAAATTTCACTAATTCTTTTTAATTCTTCTATTCCATCTTCCGGTATTTTTCTGGTTATCAGAACTTTATAAATAGTTTATTCTCCTTTCTCTTTAAAGATATTTATATTTACAATTTTTTATTAAACTAGTTTTAAGAATATCTCAAAAAAGATAAGAAATTTTACTCATATAGTTAAATAATAGAATATTATTTCATGCTCTTTTTTAAAAATTCCAAAGCCTGAATAATGTGTGCCCTGTCTTTCTCTTGAGCTTCTCTAATTTTTCCTTCCACAATTAAAGATAGCAATTCTTCATGTTCATCAGCCAATAATTGTAACCGCTCATAAAAACTACTTTCTAAACTAATTAATATTTCAAATTGGGTCTGAAAACCCTCCCATATTTCAATTAACTTCTTGTTATTAGTAAAATGACAGATCCTTCTATGAAATTCAACATCCTTTTTGGATAACTTCTCTAAATTTTTTTGTGAAATTGCTTCTTCTATCTCATCAACGATTAATCTTAATATTTTAATTAATTTTTTATTATTGGATTTAATAACTTTTTCAAGGGCATATGATTCTAAAACAGCTCTTAATTCATACATGTCTTCAACATCTTTAACACCCAATATATTTACAAAAGTGCCTTTATATGGAATATTAA
>CAZOON010000464.1:0-1629 GCA_964581445.1 uncultured Halanaerobiales bacterium
TTATCAGGGATAGATTAAACAGGAGTGAAATGGAAGATTTGATTAATGAAAGGGGTATAAAAACCATTTTAGATGCCACTCACCCCTTTGCCCGGGAGGTCTCAGAAAATGCCATTAAGGCCTGTAAAAATACAGGTATAAAATATATAAGGTTTGAACGAGAAAAACTGAATTACAATGTGGAGCCAATGGAAGGGAATTTAATAAGGGTAAAAAACTATCAGGATGCAGCCCTTAAAGCTAAACAATTTAATAGAATATTATTAACAATAGGTAGTAAAAAACTTGATGTTTTTGTAAATACAATAGATAACTGGCAGGACAGGTTAATTGCTAGAATACTTCCTGATACTATTTTTATTGAAAGGGCCAGAGAACTTGGTTTCCTTCCCGCCAATATCATTGCTATGCAGGGACCTTATACTGAGGAATTAAATCATGTTTTAATAAAAGATTATAAAATAAATGTACTGGTAACTAAGGCAAGTGGAAAAACAGGAGGTTTGGATACAAAAATAAAGGCAGCTTTTATTTTAAATATACCTGTAATATTAATTGATAGACCTGAAATGAACTATGAGTTTATTGTTAATAAATATAAGCAATTAACAACTATGCTTAAAGAAGGGAAGATTTAAGTGAAGGGGAAAAGAGCACGTATTGTAATAGCAGGTACCAGCAGCGGAGTTGGTAAAACTACCATATCTATTGCTTTAATGGCAGCTTTAAGCCATAAAGGCCTTAAAGTTCAACCCTTTAAGGTTGGACCGGATTATATAGATCCGGGTTTTCACACCCTGGTGACTGATAATAGTTCCAGAAATCTTGATAGTTTTTTTCTGGGAGAAGATGGGGTTAAAGAGGTTTTTATGAATGCCTCCAAAGATAAAGATATTTCTATAATTGAAGGTGTAATGGGTTTATTTGATGGCAAGGGTAGAGAGGGAAGAAGCAGTACAGCTCATATTGCTAAGATTTTAAAGGCACCAGTGTTATTAGTTATTGATGCGGGAAAGATGGCCCAGAGTGGAGCGGCACTTGCCTATGGTTATAAAAATTTTGATCTTGAATTAGATGTTAAGGGAGTTATTTTAAATAACATTGCCAGCGAGGGTCATTATAAAATGTTGAAGGTGCCCATTGAAGAAGATGTGGGGTTAAAGGTTTTAGGATATTTGCCCAGGCAAAAGGACTTAGAATTACCAGAGCGTCATCTTGGACTAGTACCAACTGCAGAGAGTGATGAATTAAAAGAATATATAGATAAATTACTTGCAATGGTTAAAAATTATATTGATTTAGAGTCACTTATTAATCTCGGTAAAGAGACTGATTATCTGAAATTGAAGGAGAAAAGGATTTTTAAGGCTGAAAAAAAATATAATGTGAAATTGGGAATAGGCTATGATGAAGCCTTCAATTTTTATTATCAGGATAACCTTGATTTACTTAAGGAACTGGGGGCAGATTTAATATACTTTAGTCCATTAAAAGATAAGGAAGTTTCTGACCTTGATGGTATTTACATAGGAGGAGGCTTCCCGGAAAGCTTTTTGTCAAATCTTGAAAAAAATGCATCTATGAAAAAATCAATATTAAAAAATATAGAAAAAGGATTGCCAATATATG
>CAZOON010000465.1:0-1615 GCA_964581445.1 uncultured Halanaerobiales bacterium
CATTTATTCTGCTTTGATAATCTAACAGGGATAGTAAGGCCATTGGTTGTACATTTATTACAGCAGGAGTAAGGTTTATTTTTTCAAGAACTGTTCTATAGTTTTCTATAATATCCTGTTTGGTTGCTACAAGTAATAATTCCATTTGCTCTTCATTTTTTGATAAAATATTATAATCTATTGCAGCATTATCTACTGCATATGGGAGATATTCCTCGGCTTCCCATTTTATTGCCTCTTTTAATTCCTCTTCTTCCATTATGGGAAGTTCTATATTTCTAGTAATAAGATGTTCTCCAGGAACTGTCATTATAATATTATCCGGTTTATATTTCATATTACTAAAAAGTTTTTCTAATTTATTTGCAACAATAGAAACATCCTCTATATATCCCTCTTTAATAGTATCAAAAGGTATAGTTTCATAACCTGTATTCAAAAGAGATATTTTATTATTTTTATTTGTAAATCTTGCTGCTTTGATACTATATGTCCCAATATCAATAGTAGTTATATGTCTGTTTAAAAAAAACATATAATCACTTTCCTTTTGTTAATCCCAGTATATAAGACGGGGCTTCAATTTTGATTGATCCTCTTCTGATAATAATTTATAGGCATTACGTAAATCAACTTCTTCATATTCTACTGAACCAACTACAGACTTAATTGTTGCATCTTCCTTACTCACAAATATACCATCTGCATCCATATAAAAACTAAAATCAGCTAAATTTCCTCCAATATTTATAGCACCTTCAGTATAAATAAAAGAACGATCTATAAATAAACCCTCCTGATTTAAATTAAAGTCTTCTTTTACAATGAAAACAACATCACTTATACCATTTACCCCACTACTATATGTTAGATTCCCATTTACTACAATTATTGCTGGTTCTGTTGGTGTTCCGCCATTCATATCAGCAAAAATACTTGATAAACTTAAATCACCATCTACATAAATAGTCTTACCGGGGGGTAAATCTACTTCTGTACCAAGAGAACCCCAGCCAGGAATATCCCAGAATCCAGTTGTAAAATCATTTTCAAAAGAATCCTGATCTGGATAATAATAATCAGCTAGTTTTCCACTTACATCAGGTTCGCCATTATCATAAACTACATCACCATTTTCATCTTCATTTACATAAATTGACCTTTCAAATCTGAAATCAGGTAAATCACTCAGATTCTCCTCTTCACCACCAGATATATCAGTAGAACCCATAGGAATTTCTATACCCAAAATATTTATAGTAAGTTCTGTATCAATATTACTACCAGAATTAACTGTTGTTATATTTATAATATTTGTCATAATAATTACATTGATTGTTTTATTCACACCATCTTCAGAACCTGTTGCTGATATAGTATAGCTAATCATTTCTTCCCCTGTTTCAGTACTAACACTATCAATAACAAAACCATCTCCAGTTATTGACTGTAATTCACTAAGTTCAACATTTGGATTTTCTATTATTTCACTAATAACTGTTTCAACACCAGATTCTGCTTTATATTCAGCTTTTATATTATCTTCTTTTTTAGCAACCATTCTGATTTCATTATAAATAAAGCAACAAATATTATTGAAAACAAAGTAGACTTA
>CAZOON010000466.1:0-1614 GCA_964581445.1 uncultured Halanaerobiales bacterium
TAGCCATAGAATCTAGCTCTACAAGTGAATGAAAAAGAACGTCGTCTAACAATATATTTCAGGTTCCATTCCTGCCGTCATTTTACCCAAATTCCTTCGTTAAGGGCAGTCGCCCTAAAACTCAGGAACTTCTGAAATACGGATACGTTATATGAAATAATGCCTTAATCTGTTTGTTTAAAAACATTTTTGGGGGGTTAACCATATGAGTTATGGATTGTCAACCCTTTTTAGGACAATTTTTTCTCGGACAATAACCTCCTATATTCTATAGGAGTAAGATAATCTAGTGACCCATGTATTCGATGATTATTATACCAATTTACGTAATCAAATAATTGATATTCTAATTCTTGAAAACTAGTGAAGATTTTATTAAAAGCAAATTCTGTTTTAACTACTTTAAAAGCAGCTTCTGCAACAGCATTATCATATGGGCAACCTTTTTTACTTAAAGATCTATCTATATTAAATGCATTTAATAACTGGTCTATAGCTTTATTTTTGAACTCATTACCTCTATCAGTATGTAAAATATTAATTTCATTAAGTGACCTCTGGATACTTGAGAAAGCTTTAGTAACAAGGGATGCTGATTTTCTTTTACCAGTAGCATAACCAATGATTTCACGGTTAAACAGGTCTAATATCAGGCATATATAATTCCATTTGCCCTTAACATTTACATAAGTTAAATCACTGACTACAACATCTAAAGTTTGATCTCTGTCAAATTCTCTATTAACTGCATTTTCTATTTTTTCTTCATTACATTTTGTTCTATGAACCTTATATTGTTTTACAGTGTAGTTAGATACCAGGCCATATTTTTTCATAATACGTCCAATCCTTCTTCTGGATACCTTATATCCTTTTTGGGCTAGTTTATGTTTTATTTTCCTTGTTCCATAATTATTTTTACTCTTTTTAAAAACAGTGATAATTTCATTTTCTAAATCACTATTAGATGCTTTTCTCCTGGGTTTATAATAAATGAGACTTCTTGATACATTTAATATACGACACATGGCGCTAATACTGTACTTATTCTTATTTGCCTTGATAATAGCTACTTTTGTCCTAGTAGTAGCGCCGCTTGCTTTAGGATATCATTCTCCATTTTTAATTGTTGATTTTCTTTGCGTAATTTAATTAATTTTTTTTCTTGATCAGTTTTATTATCTTTAGCTTTAAATGAACCTGAATTATTAAAATCTTTTTTCCATTTATGAATAGTGGATCTAGCAATATTATATTCTTCTACTATTTCATTAACCTTTTTACCATTATTAGCCAGTGTTACTATTTGTTTTTTGAATTCATCATTATATCTTTTTGACATGATATTCCTCCAGTTTTAATTTGTATTTTTATTATATCATGTCCGAGAAAAAACTGTATAATTTATTATAACCTATCCAGATTGTTTATGATTTATTGAATGGTATGAAATATGCTCATGATAATTCTATTATTCATCGAGACTTACACCTTGGAAATATATTGAAATTAGATAAAGATTTTTTAATTTGTGATTTTGGATTAAGTAAAGATGAGTCGATTGAAAGAAGTTTAAAGTCTTCTGCTACAGAGAAGAATAATCATATTTTTCTG
>CAZOON010000467.1:0-1613 GCA_964581445.1 uncultured Halanaerobiales bacterium
AGTTATACCGCAGACCACAAATAAACAGGCCCCAAGAGGTGGTGTCATTAGGCCCAGATTAAGGGCGACAACCATAATTATAGCAAAATGAAGGGGATGTATTCCCAGGCTGACTGCAATAGGATGTAAAATTGGCCCAAGTATTAGTAAGGCAGCAGTTATATCCATAAACATACCAACAATGAGTAATAATATATTTATAAAAAATAGAATAATCAGTGGGTTTTCTGTTATTGACAGCATAAAATTTGCTAACATTTCTGGAATATTTTCACTGGCCAGAAAGAAACTCAGAATTGAAGCTGAAGACATAATTAAAAATATTACTCCAGTTTTTTTGGCTGTATTTAAAAATATTTCAGGAAGTTCAGAAACAGATAAAGTTTTAGTAACAAAAAATCCAATAATAAATGCATAAAAAACTGAAACAGCAGCTGCCTCTGTAGGTGTAAATAGACCTGTTAAAATCCCTCCCAGAATAATAACTGGCAAAACCAGTGCAGCAATACTTTCTTTGAAGACCTGAAAAAATTCCTTAGCAGTAGTTCTAGCTTCTTTTCTCGGATAGTTCCTCTTTTTAGATATAAAATATGTCATAATCATTAATAATAATCCAATTAATACACCGGGAACAATACCTGCAGCAAAAAGTCCGGCAATAGATACCCCCATAATGGAACCATAGATAACCATAATTGTACTGGGTGGAATAATTGGCCCAATTATTGAAGAAGCTGCTGTTACTGCAGCACTAAAATCTTCATCATAACCATCTTCTACCATAGCAGGGATTAATACAGAACCAATGGCCGCCGAATCTGCAACTGCTGCCCCTGTAATCCCGGCAAAAAATATGCTAGCAACAATATTTGCATGTGCAAGTCCACCTCTAATATGACCGACAAGACTATTAGAAAATTTAATTAAACTTCCAGTTATTTCACAACGATTCATTAATTCTCCGGCAATCATGAAAAAAGGCATGGCCATTATGGGAAACATATCAATCCCGGCAAAAAATCTCTGGGGCATAATATTTAATAATACTTCCATACCAGATTTAAATATCGATAATAGTGAAGTAATCCCAAGAGAAAAACCAATTGGAACTCCCAGAACTAATAAAAGTGCAAAAACAATTCCTATAAACGCTGGCATCTATATTTTCCTCCCTTCAGGGATGTCTGTATTGTTTAATCCTTTATTCTTATTTTGAATATCAATTCCTGTAACAAGTATAAGTTGAATAAGTGCTAGAAGAGTTGATATCGGTATGGCAATTAAAACATAGCTCATTGATATTTGTAAAGCAGGTGCTGTTTGACGAAGCCCATTCATAGCCATTTTATATCCATAGATAGTCAATATATAAAGAAAATAGCCAATTAAAATTCTTGTAATATAGGTAACTATTCTTCTCAAAACTTTAGGTAATTTTTTAATAAATAATTCCACACCTAAATGCAAATTTCTCCTTACTCCCATACTGATAGCAAGCAATCCCATCCATATCATACTATAACGGGCCAACTCTTCAGTCCAGGGAAGTGGGTTAGTCATAACATATCTAAAAAGGATACCTACCAGAGTAGTTACTGTCATGGTCATACCCA
>CAZOON010000468.1:0-1613 GCA_964581445.1 uncultured Halanaerobiales bacterium
TTGCACAATAGCTCCAACAACATATTCAGGGCTATTAAGCAATAATACTTTCGAAGAATTTTCACCAACATATACAACCTTACCAACCAGCATACCATTATAACTAATTACAGGCATATTTATACTAATATTATCTTTAATCCCTCTATTAATAACTATTAAGTTCTCCCAATTGGATGGACTATAAGCTATAACCGTCGCTCCTTTTGTTGTAAAAGAAGGTACTAAAACCTTAAAATCCAGAAGTTCTCTAAGACGCTCATTCCAGAATTTATATCTCTTTAAATCCTTTATCTCCATCTCCAGACTGGCAATTTCTTTTTCCATTTGATCTTTCTCTGCAAGTATCTCCTTAACATTTAATAGACCATACCAATAATTACTTACAGCCCTGTAAACATTAGAAAAATAATCTAAAACAGGAGAAACAAAATTAAATATGACCTTACCCACAACAGATAAATAAGGTATCTCAAGCCCAAAATATTGTAATACTCCCAGGGCAGTTATTAATACCAGTATTATTATTATAAATACATATAGTACTTTAAATCTGGCCAAATTAATTATCCCCCTTTATGATATTTTCTTTGGGGTAATAAGAATCCTTTTTAAAGAATCAATCTCTTCAAGAGCAACTCCCGTACCTTTAACTACACAATCAAGAGGTTCATCAGCTATATGAACTGGCATCTGTGTTTCTTCTATAAGAAGTTTATCAAGCCCTTCAAGTAATGAGCCACCACCTGTTAGTATAATTCCTCTATCCATAACATCTGCTGCTAATTCAGGTGGTGTATTTTCAAGGGTTACCTTAACCGTTTCTAATATACTGTTAACAGGCTCTTTCAGGGCCTCTTGAATCTCTTTTGCTGAAACATTGATTGTTTTTGGCAGGCCACTTACCAGATCTCTACCCCTGATCTCCTTAACTTTTTCCAGATCCTCAGTATAAGCAGAGCCAAGCTTTATTTTTATGTTTTCTGCCGTTCTTTCTCCAATCATTAAATTATACTGTCTCTTAACATACTGCATAATGGATTCATCCATCTCATCTCCGCCAATACGTATGGATCTACTTGTAACAATACCTCCCAGTGATATAATAGCAACCTCAGTAGTACCTCCACCAATATCAACAACCATATTTCCAGTAGGCTCCTGTACAGGTAAATTAGCTCCTATTGCTGCCGCCATTGGCTCCTCTATTAGATATGCCTCTCGAGCACCTGCATGAAAAGCTGCATCCAATACAGCTCTTTTTTCCACCTCTGTAACTCCGGAAGGCACACAAATAATTATCCTGGGTCTAACCATCCTGCTACGTTTATGAGCTTTGGTAATAAAATATCTCAACATAGTTTCAGTCACATCAAAATTTGCAATTACTCCATCTTTCATCGGTCTAACTGCAATAATATTACCTGGAGTACGTCCTATCATTTTTTTAGCTTCATTACCAACTGCAAGCACTTCATCATTTTCCCTTCTCAAAGCAACAACAGAAGGCTCCCTAATTAAAATACCCTTTCCTTTTATGTAAACTAAAGTATTGGCTGTCCCAAGGTCAACACCCATATCACGCGAAAATGGTGCACTTAAAAAATTAAATA
>CAZOON010000469.1:0-1610 GCA_964581445.1 uncultured Halanaerobiales bacterium
TTGTAGAAGAAAATCCGGACCTTGATACTTTCAGGGATGCTGTAAAGCCTGTTTACGAGAAATACGGACCCCAATTTGGTGGTCTTTTAGAGGATATTCAGGAAGCCCTGGCAGAATTTCGTAGCTAATTTATACTTTTTTTATTGTTAGAGTGATAGTCTTGCAGTATTAACTGAATTCATACTGCAAGACTATTGAATGTTTATATAAGGATTCAAAATGGGAAAAGTTTATTTTCAATTTAAAAAAATAAGTGAACGTTTAAATGACTTGATTAAAGCATTGACCGGCATTATGTTAATAATTATGACTATTGTAGTCACTATTCAAATTATTTTCAGAATTTTTTTTAGTGCTCTCTCTTATACTGAAGAAATGTCTAGATATTTATTAGTATGGAGTAGTTTATTCGCTGCTAGTGTGGCATACAAACAAGGGTCACATATTGCAGTTACTTTTTTGGTTGAGCAATTTAAGGGAAAATTAAGGACAATAATGGCGATTATCATAAACTTAGTATCTATAATATTTTTTATTATTGCAATACATTATGGATCACAGCTGATTAGTATGCAAGTATTCCAAACCTCTCCGGCTCTCTTGATCCCAATGCGCTATGTTTATTTGTGTATACCCATAAGCTTTTCAGTCATGCTTTTCCATGGACTGGTAATGCTTTGGGGGGAGTCAATTCAGTTATTAAAGGGAGTAAAATCATGATTGCAATTTTATTATTTTTTTCATTTATTTTTCTTATATTAATGGGTATACCTGTAGCTATTTCGGTTGGATTATCCTCAATTATAGTTTTGGCGATTGGTGATGTATCTTTAGTACTTTTTCCGCAAAGGCTCTTCGCGGGAATTGACTCATTTCCTTTAATTGCAGTTCCTTTTTTCATCTTAGCAGGTGATTTAATGGCTGAGGGTAAAATGTCAAAATTAATTGTCAATTTCGCGGAAACTATTTTTGGATTTATGCGTGGCGGTTTATGGATTATCAGTGTTATGGCTTCAGCTTTCTTTGCAGCTATATCCGGGTCCGGTAGTGCTACAACTGCAGCTATTGGTACCCCCTTGATCCCTGAATTAAAGAGTCGCAATTATGACCCTGAATTTTCAGCAGCGCTTATCGCCTGTTCCGGGGGCATTGGAGTAGTAATTCCGCCTTCAGTTCCTATGGTGCTCTATGCATTGATCGCCAATGAATCAATTGCGAGATTATTTCTAAATGGTTTTATTCCCGGGTTGATGATGGCTGCAGCTCTTATTTTTATGGCTTTACGTAAGGCTAATAAAGATAATTACCCTAGAGGGAAGAAGGTTGCTTTTAATCAAATAATCTCTAGTTTTAAACATTCAATTTGGGGACTGATGACACCCATTATTATTTTGGGTGGAATATTTTCCGGATATTTTACACCATCTGAGGCAGCTGTTATTGCGGTAGATTGGGCATTGTTTGTTTCTCTTTTTATTTATCGTGATAAAAATTTAAAGGATATTTTTAGAATATTTACAAAGTCAGTTACTACTTCTTCTTTAATTATGTTATTAATTGGCACAGCCCAGGTTTTTAGCTGGGTTTTAGCCAACTGGAATATTCCTGTT
>CAZOON010000470.1:0-1609 GCA_964581445.1 uncultured Halanaerobiales bacterium
AAAAGGTAACACCGAAAAGGATCCCGAGACTTGCAATTATCATTATTACATATCTCGGAGCAACCTTAGAGCCTAAAGATGAATTTAAAAAGTTTACCGCATCATTTGAAACTCCAACTATTAAATCAGAGAATGCTATAATCACAAGAATAATAAGACCTGCAAGTATCCACGCCATTTTAAACCTCTCTATCCCCCCAGATATAGATCTGATTCCAAATAAAATAACTTGAATCGATAAAAATACTAATATTCCATATCCAAATGTGCAAATATTCATAACAATATTTAAACTCAAACCTGTTATTTAAGACATCAAATCCAAAAAATTGTAATAACAGATACCAGCCATTCTTCCCGTATAAATTGATTTTTTTAATAAAAACAACCGTTTTCTCCGGAGAAAATTTTTAAGTTGATTTTCATATATAAAAATTATTGCGATGGAAAACGCAGGATTTTATAATTATAATGTTGATTCGTTAATCCGAATCCTGAATCACTTAAATGAAAAAGGGATTACAGTATAATGGAAATTTTTTTAGCAAGACAGCCTATATTCAATCAAGATAAGGGTACAGAGGGGTATGAACTGCTGTACAGAAGCAGCAGCGACAATAAATTTGATAAAACCGACGGTGATACTGCTACATCAAGGGTTATCATAAACTCCCTTTTAGTAATAGGCCTGGAGGATATCACTTCCCAAAAAACCGCTTTTATTAATTTTCCAAAGGAGCTTATAATAAAAGAGATCCCTTTTATATTCCATAAAGATCAAATAGTTATTGAATTAATGGAGTACGACACCCCGGATGAAGACATTATACGTGCCTGTAAAAAATTAAAACAAAACCAGTACACCATAGCACTTGATGATTATGCCTATAAAAACAAAAAACAGTTCCAAAGTCTTTTTGAATTCATTGATATTCTCAAAGTCGATTTCATGCAGAATACTCCTGAGGAGAGAAGGCAAATAGCTGACGATTTTAGACAAAACGGGACTGAACTTCTGGCAGAAAAAATCGAAACTGAGGAGGAGTTCAATGAAGCAAGAGATTTGGGCTATAAATACTTTCAGGGTTTTTTCTTTAAAAGACCGGTAATAATAGAGGGACAGGATATTCAAACTCTCAAGCTCAATCACTACCTGATACTGGAAAAAGCATCTAAACCGGAACCGGATATCCGCGACATATCCGATACCATTAAAAAAGATGTGTCACTATCATATAAACTTCTCAGATTGATTAATTCTGCTGCATTCAAAAGGACATCAACAGTTAAATCCATTAATCAGGCTGTTGCTCTTCTTGGCATAAATGAGATTAAAAAATGGATATCAGTAATCATGCTTAAAGAGATTTGTGCGGATAAACCAGAAGAGCTTGGAAAACTCTCACTTGTACGTGCCCGGTTCTCAGAACTTTTATCAGCTGAATTTAATCGGCAAGACCGAGCATCTGAATTCTTTCTTGCCGGTTTATTCTCTCTTATAGATGTAATGCTTAACAGACCTAAACAGGAAGTTTTAGCGGAAATGCCTATATCAGATGATGTAAAAGATGGAATCTCAGGCCAAAATAACATTTTCGGAAAGGTTGTG
>CAZOON010000471.1:0-1608 GCA_964581445.1 uncultured Halanaerobiales bacterium
TATTTGTAGTATTCATATCATCTTTTTCACTTTTTGTCCTGCAAATACGAAAACCAGTCGTTTTTTCATTGGAAAATACATCATTTTTAAACACAGTGTGTACTTGAATGAAGTCCGGGGGTAATGACCAATTACCACCACGTATAATACGGGTCAATTTTTCAGAGCTGTCAGAGCTGTCAGAACTGTTAGTCCACTCATCTACATTCCCTGTCATATCAAATAGGCCAAGTTCGTTTGGTTTTTTTAGTCCCACTGGCATCGTACCCCTATTCTTACTTTGATTACTATTAGCTTCACCTGAATTATTTCTATGCCAGGCTACTTCCCCTGGATTGTCATTGCTTCCTGCAAATCTTGTTTGCTCTCCTGAGCTTCCTCCATAACCTGCATAACCCCATTCATGTGCAGTAGGCAATCTATAGCCATTTGCCCCTTCATTTTCTGTAACTCTTGCATTTTTTATGCTATTTTCACTATATTTTATATCACTTATATTATAGTATTTATCCAGGCCTTCTTCTTCACTTAGTTTATTACAATACATTATTGCATCAAACCAGCTTATATTTTCTACTGGTCTATTATTACTATCACCTGTTAAATCTGGATGGTTTTCTTCAATAAAATGTGATGGATTAAAACCCATTATTTCTTCATATTCGGCCTGAGTCACCTCATATTTACTAATATAGAAATCATTTTTCAATTTGCTAATATAAAAATTTTCCGTATTATTCTTACTTGTTGTTCCTATTTCTACTAATACCATTTCCGGACTTTTACCTGCTATAGTTTGTCCTGAAGAAACAATAGTACCGGTTTCACTTGATTCAGTATTATTATCAGCACCAGAGATCATATCACTTTTGCTATTAGCAGCATTACTATCCTCATTAATAACCTCAATTATATTCCCTTCCAGGTCAGGATAGGGCAAAGAAACAGTCTCGTTATATTTTAACTGTTGTGGTATTTTTTCTTTCTCTATTCCCAGTAAATAAGCAATCTTGTTTTTATCGATAAATAGTGACTGCCAGAGAGCGGGGTTCTTCACAATTTTTTCCTTCAATAATAGTCTGGATTCCTGGCCCAGCTCCATTACCTTATTTTCCAGTAAATAATCATAAGCCTGCTCAGGATTATCTCCGACAAGCATATATATACTCTCCAGTACAACTGATGCTACATCTATTTCTCTTTGATAATCTTCAAATCCCTCTACAGCAGAAAGGCTATTGATTTTCTGTGCTGCCTGTTTCACTAAAGCCCTCTGTCCGGCCCTTTCAGCAAATAAAGCATATTGTATTAAACGTGTTATCATCTGCTCTTTAGCAGGCCCATCTTCCTTCATTAATAAATTGTAGTTTAATAAGAGAAGTTCCCCTATATCTTTTACTTCAAACCCCTTTGCTGCCATATTCATATAAAGAGAGTTCTGAAAATATTCATATGAAGGATCAATCTTCATGGCTTCTCGGGTTTTTTCTAACCATTGTTTTTTAAATCCTGCTTCCAGTAATCCACTGGTTCCAGAGAGAATACTTTTGATAGCTGCTTCCTCCCTGCTCATAATATCTCGTTTAATTAATCCTTTATCAGTCAATA
>CAZOON010000472.1:0-1603 GCA_964581445.1 uncultured Halanaerobiales bacterium
CCCCCTCATAATTAATGGGGCGAAGCACCTCAGCGGTTTCAGGGCAATTCCCCTCATTCCTACAACCCTTACACCATTTGTGAAACCCAGGATTACTAATAACAGCAGGTCCCTGTTCTATAATATTTTGGACAAAGACCTTGTTTATTTCTGTACCTCGTTGCTCAATAAAGGTCTTACTGGTAGCAACCAGATTATAATCAGTATCAATCAAAGCTACATCAACACCAAGTGCAGCAGCCATAGCACTGGTAACATTTTGTGCGGTTGATTTTATCCATTGTAATTTACCCATTTTTACCCCCTCTGTATCCTTTATCAAAATTAATAAAATTTAATATTCTTAATATTATTATTCTATTAACTTTGATAAATTCCTGCATTTAGGGGTAAAATCATTACTTTATTTTAATAACTTTTTAATAACACCTCGAAGATTATATATAAAATCATAAAATTTTATCTTAAGATCAATTTCAGAAGGAATATGAAGGTATCATCTTTTTTTTAAAGTTTCCTAAAAACAAATAAATGTTCATGCATAATCAAATAAAATTTATATTTTTCTGATTTCTTTTTCCAGTAAGAGCTTGAATTACAATTATGTTGAATTTTTATAATATCTTCCTTTAAAACAAATCCAGCTTTTATAAATTCATCTAAAATATTATGAGATAATGGAATATAATAACCCTTTTTTCTTGTGTCTCCTATTAAAATAGCACAATAAGAATTATTTTTTAACACTCTATAAAATTCATTAATCGCTTTAGTAAATTCAGAAATGAATTTTTCTACATTTCTTATATTTGAAAGATCTTCTTTTATTTCTCCTCTTGAATACTTGATTATATTTAAATAGGGTGGGTGAGTAATAATCAAGTCAATAGATTCATCTTTTACCTCTTTTAAATTTCTGACATCTGCTTTTTTTAGAACTGGTTCAAATTTATATTCTCCTGAAAATTTTAAATTTTTTCTTGTCAATTCAACAGCTTTAGGATTAATGTCATAACCTAAACCTCTTCTGTTTAATAATTTAGTTTCAATTAAAGTTGTGCCCCCACCCATCATAGGGTCTAAAACAAGATCCCCTTCTTTTGAATACTGTAAAATTATATTGCGCGGAACCTGTGGTGCAAAATTACCTCGATATTTTCCGTTATGAGTTTTCCAATTTCCTCTTTCTGGAAAAGACCAGACAGTGGTGCTTTCTTTTTTGAATTTAGATAAAAGTCTTTTCATTATTAACCCCCCATATTAAAACACATGTTTGCTTTTATAATACCATTTTATTCTAATTTTTGCAAGTTATGTTATTATGTATTTATATGGGAGATTTGTTTATTAAAAAAGTTTTAAATGTGATTTTAAATCTTTATATCTTTTTACTGTTAGAGCCAGATATTCTTTCTCCTGGTCGATTCCAATATAAGATCTTTTTAAATTAGCAGCTGCAATCCCGGTGGTACCACTTCCATTAAAAGGGTCCAAAATAAGCATTTCTTCCTTTGTAGAGGCAACTACAATCCTTTCAAGTAATTCTAATGGTTTTTGAGTAGGATGTTTACCATATTTTTTTTCATCTTTTTTTATTTGTCCA
>CAZOON010000473.1:0-1578 GCA_964581445.1 uncultured Halanaerobiales bacterium
TACTGGAGGGCTTTTTGATTGAGTTTAATGAAAATGGAAAAGATAAATCAGCAGAAAAGATACAAAGACTCTGGCAGTCTGATTTAAGGATACCACAGGAAGCAATAAGCTATGAATTTTTAAAAAATAACTGGATTAGAAAAGACTAAAGATATATGATATTATATAGACATAATATATTAGAAAGAAGTGAGAGATATGGTTATTTTTAAAGATAGTAAGGCCGCCCTAATTATTGGTATTTCTATTATTATCGCAGCTATTATAGCTGGAAGCTTCTTTTATCTGGCAAAACAACCGCAAAAGACTATTAAGGTTGTTGGTATTGCTTCAGAGCCCTATGTATCTGATATCATTAAATTCAGTATAAGTTTAGAAGAGAATACTGATCCGGATAATTTAAAGTCAGGTCATGAAAAGCTTGAAAGCCAGAGAAAAAATCTCTATTTACTCCTGGAAAAGATAGGGATTAATGCCGAGGATATTCATAAAAAACCGATTGAGGTCTTTAGAGAGTTTGAATATAATAATGGTAACAGGACTTTTGTTGCTTATCGTTTAAATCAAAATTTCTATATTGTCTCTAAAAAAATTCAGCAAATAGAAGAACTGGCCTATAATCCCGTAGAATTTTTAAATAATGATATCTATATTAGAAATCTCGATCTGCAATATTTTTACTCCGGTATAGATAGATTGAAAAAAGACCTGGTGGCAAAGGCTACAGCCAATGCCAGAGAAAGGGCTAATAAAATGCTGGAAAATACTGATGTGAAGGTAGGAAAAGCCCTTTCATTGCGTTCGGGAGTCTTCCAGATCACAGAGCCTTTATCTACAAACGTATCCAGTAGTGGTATTTATAATACCAATTCCAAAGAAAAACAGATCAGTGTAACGGCACATGCCACTTTTGAAATTAAATAGTGAATACTAAATTCATTTTAGTCTTTGGTTTTTTCTGATGATTTGCCCCTGTATTTTTTCAGGGGTTTTCTGTATAGTATAGATATGAGAAAGCATTAATAGGAAGGAAATAATATTGAAATATAAAATACAACTCTCGTCTAAAATAATGAATAGGATAAATGAAAAGGGAGGGAGACTCTATTTAGTAGGGGGAGCCGTTAGAGATTTCCTTATTAATAAAGAACCCCGGGATTATGATTTCTACGTAGAAAATATTAGCAGAAGGGAATTTAAAGATTTATTCCCTGAGGCAGAAGAGGTAGGTAAATCCTTTCAGGTTTTTATCCTGGACGGACATGATTTTATTATCTCTAATGAAGAAGACAATAAAAAAAATAACAATAAACTAAAAAAATGCATGGATATAAAAAAAGAGCTAAAAAGAAGGGATTTTAGTATTAACGCTATGGCCCTGGATATGCAAAACAATAAATTAATTGATCCTTTCAATGGAAAAAAAGATCTTGATAATTACATATTAAGGGCCTTGCCGGCTTCACTTGAGGATGATCCTTTGCGTATATACAGGGCTGTAAGGTTAATTTCTGAACTCAGTAGAGATGATAGTAAATTAATTATTAGCGGCACTCCTACTACAGAAGGTACTTATAA
>CAZOON010000474.1:0-1569 GCA_964581445.1 uncultured Halanaerobiales bacterium
AATTTTGCCTTTTCCCCATTTAAAGTCATTAAACGAGGATTAGCAAGGGTTCTGGCATTACCATCTTTTTCCATCATCTGTATAAAATTTGGCCAGCTAATATTTAAACCTGCAATCATATCACCGCTTTTAATAAAATTAATTTTACTTAACTCATCAGGTGAAACCCCTATATTGCTTAATTCATTACGAGAAATTTCTTCTATTCTGGCCTCTATTAAGACCTGCTGCCTTGGAATATCCAATTTATTTACCAATGAACTTACTTCATTAAGATGTTTTTCCGTCCCATAAATGATAATTTTTTTCCTTTTTTCATTTGACTGAATTTGAACATCTGCAAACATTTTTTTAATTATATCCTGTAAATTATTAATATCAACGTAGTCAATTTGCATAATCTTTGTTATTTTTATATTATCTTTATCTATATTTTTAACTAACTCTAATGCTTTTCTTACCTCTTCTTTTTCCCCTTCTAATAACAAATATTTATTTTCTGCATTGATAACTATTTTTAAATCAGGATATAATCCACTTATATTATTTTTTATCTGCTCTGGCTCTGTATGAAGAACTTCTATTGATTCTTTTATTATATCTAAATCTTTTTCTTCCTTTACATCAAGCTTGTTAATCAAACTTATACTTTTCTCAACTGTATTTTTTTCACCTTCAATAATAAGTTGTTTTCCATTATTATTAATCTTTAATGATGGATAAAAATCACTAAGCACATTAATTATTTCATCAATATTATCGCTTTCCAAATCAACAATATTAACTATTCTATCCTCTTTTTCTAGAGGAACATCTAATTTATTTATAAGTTCCTTAGCCTTATTTAATTGATTTATTTCTCCATAAATAATTAATAAATTATTTCTTGTATCTATTTGAATATTTAATTCAAATGCATTTGTTACTATATTTTTAATATTAAGAGGATCGGCATATACTATTTTTACAGTTTCAGTTGCAGTATCAGAATATATTTCTTTTATTCTCTGAGGAGTAGCCACTACAATTGTATTATCATCCCAGGTATAAGCCAGTCCTTGAGATTGAGTTATTAATTCCAGGGCTTTATCAAGACTTACATCTTTTAAATTAATAGATATCGTCCCATTTACACTACCATCAGTTATTAAATTAACTTCTGCCAGTTCTGAAATTGCCCTTAATACATCACGAATATCAGCACCTTTGAAATTCATATTAATTATCTGGTCTTCATTTTCTGTAGCCATTACTACAAATGATAATAGTATAACAAAAAATATTGTATATGTTATTACCCTTCTATTGTAAATCACCAGCACCACTCCTTAATTTCAATTCAAGTATGATTCCTTTATATGAAATTAATATACTATTTTCCATTATATTCTTAATTTTAAAATCTTTTATACTATCACCTTTTTTTATTATTTTTGTCCCATCATTTGTCTGGATTATTGCCAGTCTTTTTTTGTCATTACCTATAGTTCCATTTAATGAAAACGGTAGCATATTTCTTATATCAGCAGAGGTAATTTTATTCACTTTTTTTTCCACAAAAATTTCTTC
>CAZOON010000475.1:0-1568 GCA_964581445.1 uncultured Halanaerobiales bacterium
TTCTTCTACGTCTTTACCTAGAGCACTGAAGTCAGCACCCATAGTTTTTAATTCAGCTTTAAATTCAAATGTAAGAGCTTCGATCAAGTTAGCTACCTGTTCTACCTGTGTGTCAGTAAGTTCATCAGGCATCTCTGGCATTTCAGGCATTTCAGGCATGTTTTTAGCCATCAGAGCTTTAACGATAGCTGTAACGTCCTGAGCCTGTTCTGTTGTTAGACCATTACCTAGTGCATCTACTTTACCTTCCATATCTGCACGGGCAGCTGACATTTTGTCAAGCACACGGCTAACAACCATTGCGATTTCGTAACGAGTTAAGTTATTCTGTCCTCTATAAGTACCATCTGGATAACCTTCTACAATACCTGCAGCAACTAATTTGTTAATTGCTTCATATGCCCAGTGGTTAGCATCTACATCAGAAAAAGAAGCTGCAAATGTAGGAACTGCTAAAGCAAGCACTAAGAGCATAGCGACTAATACACTAATTTTTTTCATTTAAGTATTTCCCCCTTGAATTTTTTCCAATTATATAATTTGTTCTATTAGCTCATAATAAACAGAGGGAAAATTAGTAATGAGTTTCCTTGTTTCCTCATACTTTTTTTCCTTATTTGATTATCAATGAACTATATTATATAGAACCCTATTACCTCATTTTGCCGCGTGGTATGGGGGGCACCTCCTTATTCCACAGATTAGCCCGAGATAATAAGAATTTAATAGCACTTTTATATGTATTCCACATAAGATTAATTATTCCTGCATAAATTTATGATTTTTTACCTAATATATAATTCAATTAATATTTTTATTTTCCTTCTAAAATTAATTATTATTATCTGGAAATTTTTTCTCTAAAAATCTCTCGGCCAGGATTACTGCCACATAATCATCCACTGCTCTTTCTGGCTTCCATTTCAAAAATTTCCTCAAAAATTTAATCAGTATTGAAAGCTCTTCTTCCTTAAAATATCGCTCCTCAGCTTCAACAGTCGTATAAGATTCATCTATTTCTGTAATAGATAACTTATGCTTGAATTCACTGAGAAGTTCAAAAACATTTTCCCGGCCTGTACCATTACCGAGGACAAGATTATCTATATTATAATTATTATATAAAAGCTTAAAATATGAATAAAGTTCTGAACTCTTGATAATTTCTTTTTCATGAATACTTCCATCATAATCCAGCACAGCCACACCTGTCTTATCTCTACCAGGGTCAATAGCAAGTATCAATTTTACTCACTTCCTATTATAAATTCCAGATTGGAGCTCAGACGGTTTTCGCGCCAGATATCTTCCCGGGCAATAACCTTGATTTCCACCAGGCCACTCCTGGCTTGAATTTTTTTGAATATCTGATAGAGTTGACTGAATTCCAGAATACCTACCTGTCCCTTATTGTCTGGAAGTATACCCCGCTGAATGGCAGTTTTATTTATCCCATTTAAAAGATTACGCAATTCCTCTTCAATATCTGCCGCAGACTGGTCGGCATTAATCTCTTTATTGGTAATTATCTCATCTTTATGAAAAACCATAAAATTTTTATTTAATAA
>CAZOON010000476.1:0-1566 GCA_964581445.1 uncultured Halanaerobiales bacterium
TTGTTTATCTTAATTCACATCAAAAAGCGGAACAATATATCGCTGAACTAAAGAAAGACAATATCCAGGCATTTGCTTTATCAGCAGATATCACAACAGATAAAGGAATTGATTCAGTTATTGAAAAGGCCGGAGATATATTTGGTCAGATTGATACACTTGTATTAGATGCTGCATTTAATCAATCGATTGCATTTCAGGATTTGGATACACTAACACCAGATTTGTGGGATTATATCCTTCATTTCAACCTTTCTGCTCCATTCATGGCTATGCGGAGAATTGGCAGTGCGATGAAAAAACAGGGAGAAGGGAGAATTGTAACAATATCGTCCATTGCAGGACTTCAACCTGCAGGCAGTTCTATTGCTTATTGCACCTCAAAAGCTGGTCTCATCCATCTAACCCGCTGTATGGCAGTTGCATTGGCTCCTGGAGTTTTAGTAAATTGTGTAGCTCCTGGTCTAATGGAAGGAACCAGAATGACCAGTAATTTAACCCCGGAATATGCTGCACATGCCAGAGATTCTGCTCTTTTGAAACGTGCCGCAGATAAAGATGATGTCGCTGACGCAGTGCTTACACTTATTAAGACCGATAGTATTACCGGGCAGACATTGGTTGTCGACTCAGGCGCTTTTTTCCACTAGATAGAATTCAAAATAACCATTTTTACTGTTTCCATGTAGATCTGCCGTATCTCCTAATGCATCCATTATTTTGGCTGTTGCTTTATAGCCAAATCTTCCATAAAGTTCAATAATTTTAATCCACTCTTTATGCACCTCTAAAAAGATTTCTCTAGCCTGTTCAAAATCCTTCACTGCAACAAAAGTCATCTCTGCAACTCAATATATCATTATTGTTTAGTCCGTTAATTGAAAAGCCAAGATTTGTAAAGTTTTTGAATGCGCAGATATAACGCTTACCTCTATTTTCTTTATTTAATAAACTTATTGCCAAAAATCCCTGAAATTGCAATTAACGCCAGGGATAATAATACAAATGCTCCAAATTCTATAAAAATATTATAAGCATATGTTTTTAAAATAACAGGCTGAGTAAATAAATATCTTATGCTGACAGGATTAATAAAAAATTGCTTTATAATAACAAATATTAATACAATTTTATACATAGACCCTATGGTGATTTTTCGCATTCTTATTCCTCCACAAATAATTAAGCATATTACATGTTATTTATAGTTTTAAAAGTAAAATAATATTTTCATCTTTTATTAATTAATATTAAATTAGATTAACCTGCATTGCAATAAAATGTTGGTCAAAAGCTTCCATAAATCCCGTTTAAAAGAAAAGCTCAAATAGCAGAATAGTTAAAATTCTTTGGTTTAAAGGATAATTAACAAGATTAATAAGGACAAGCTGCTTTGAAGTGGTATACTTTGCAATTAATATAGTGGGATTTTTAGAGTAATATAAAAAAATATTTAACGAATTTGCCCATCTCCATATACTACATATTTATAGCTGGTAAGTTCTTCAAGTCCCATTGGTCCACGTGCATGCAATTTTTGAGTGCTTATACCAATTTCTGCTCCCA
>CAZOON010000477.1:0-1566 GCA_964581445.1 uncultured Halanaerobiales bacterium
CACTATCAACAGAGATTATTTGATTATTTTCTGCTGAATTAATGGCACCAGAAGCAATATTTTGAACATCACTAATCCCAAAGATAAGGGGATGATCCATACTATAAAGCATTGGGCCTCCATCTTCTAAATTAAAAACAAACTCTGTTATTCCACTATCTCTAAGTGTTTGCCCATCATTATTTGAAATAACCCGTCGGGAAAAATCTAAAACTACAACAAATTTCCCTTCACTATTTAAAGAAAAATTAAGTAGATTATAATCTATCTCAATATCAAGAAAATTACTAAAATCTTTATTAATAGCCTGCTCCAGGCTTATATCTCCACCTACAAAATCCCAGCTAACATAATCCATAAAACTATTACTATCCTTTTCCATATAGGCTTCAAAGAGCTCTCTTAATCTATTATCTATTACTTCCCGATAAGTATTGTCTGAAACCGTCACAGTTTTAAAAGTTTCATCCACTTCATTTGTTCTGCCGGCAGTTTCCATGGCTTCAATATATATTTCATAGCTCTTACCAATCTCGGGACGGAATTGATATTGAAATGCACCATCATCTGAGAGCTCTGCACTATTCCAGCTTTCCTTTCCATCAATTGAAACTAAAACACTACCTATCTGCCCCCTGCCAATTACAGCCCGACCTCGAATATTTATCAGACCATCTTCCAGTAGGTCATAATAAAGGGTTATATCCTGACCACTTTCATCATAAGAAAGGTCATTTATATATAGATAACTTATATTTACCTCATTTTCATTCCTGCCAAACAGCCACCAGAATGCCTCTACATCTGTAGCTGGTATAAGTAATAACATTATTATTGTTAAAACAATTAATTTTTTCAAGATTAACACCTCCTAAAAGCCAAAATTTGCGCCAATTGTTAGACTGTTTTCACTGAAATTTTTATCTTCACTTTCACTATATTGCAAATCATTATACCTAAATTTTAAATAAAGCCTGCCCTGCTTATATTTTTCTAAAAATACAGGTCTGATATTAAAGTTAAGGGTAACAAAAAATTTATTATTATCCTCGGCATTATCATTTAAAGCTTCTTTTTCTCCAAACTTTAAATTTGAAGATATTTTTTTATCCGGTATATTAAGACCCATCTCCAGTGATTTCTCAAAATTAGTATTATTACTTCCTTCATCTTCATCATTACTATTGAAATAACCAAATCTCAGTACAGGTCGCAGAATATAATTCTCCATACGTTTGCGTGTAGCTAAAGAAAGATTGTAGCTAAGTTCATTTTCTCCATTGAAATCATTATTATCCTTTAACTCGCCCTTTGTATAATTTAGATTCATATTTACATCTATTAATTTAAACCTGTCTCTATAATTTATGGAATAAATATCATTTTTATCCTCTTTATCAGCTTTTGTTTTTCCTTTATAATTATATTTTATATTTGCTGAAGCATAACGGCGATTAAAAAGCCTCTTGATACTTACCCCAACACCAGGTTTATAGTTATAACTTGTATCTTCTTTTTGACCGGCAAGATTATCGCGAAAGACAAGGCGCTCGCATTCGCGTTCAA
>CAZOON010000478.1:0-1559 GCA_964581445.1 uncultured Halanaerobiales bacterium
TTACTGTATCAATACCATGGTCATAATATGCTTTAGCAACATTATAACCACCATTAGTACCTGCTCCATGTGCTACAACATAATTACCTGCAGGGCAATCTCTATCACCAAGACGAACTTCGATATTTGTGCTGGCCTCTTTAAATTCAGGTATTGTTTGCAGGGCTTTAATTAAATCATCAATTGTGCCATTTTCAGGCATATTTAAATCAAGGGCGCGCATCATTCTAATTCTACCTAACTGATCCAGAGGATAATGAATATTCATATAAGGCATTTTAATTAAGCGCGCAAAAGAAGGGGCATGGTCAGTATTTACTGTATGTGATTGTAAAACATATTTCTCCTTTAAATCTTTAATAGCTTCCCAGGCTACATCCTCTGGTAGCCCTGCCTCTATCATTTGCTCTGCATGAACATCGATAATATCATAAAAAGTACTAAAAGCCCCTTTAGGATGATGGGCAATAACAGCATCATAACCAAGTTCACGTGCTAAAGCTAATTCAGCAACCCCCATATCTATACCCATTAATACCTTTTTTATTCCACTTCCTGACTGATAAATAGCACTATCAGCAGGAATTTTATCTATACCAACCATGTCAAGAGCAAGTTTCATTATTTCTTCTGTATTCAATATTTTTACCTCCCCCAAAAATATATTTAAAAATCAAGATGACAGGCAAGCTGATGATCATTACCCAGATCAACAAGCACAGGTTCTTTTTCCTCACAAATAGGCATTTTATGCATACACCTGGTATGGAATCTACAACCTGATGGAGGATTTATAGGACTTGGCACCGAACCTTTAAGAATTATTCTATCATGATGACGATTCAACTTAGGTATAGGTACTGCCGAAAGTAATGCTTTAGTATATGGATGTAAGGGATTATCAAACAATTCGTTTTTAGGAGCTATTTCAACAATTTTACCAAGATACATTACAGCAATCCTATTACTAATATGCTTTATTACAGAAAGATCATGGGCAATAAAAAGATAGGTCAAAGCAAAATCATTTTGTAATTCTTCCAGTAAATTTAATATTTGTGCTTGAATAGAAACATCAAGGGCAGAAACCGGTTCATCACAGACAATAAAATTCGGATTTAAAGCCAGAGCCCTCGCAATACCAACCCTTTGCCGACGACCACCATCTAATTCATGAGGATATTTATTATAAAGATTAGGGCTCAGACCAACTCGCTCCATTAAACTATCCACTTCTTTTTCTCTATCTTTTTTATTTTTTATGCCATGTATCTGTAAAGGTTTTCCAATTGTTTCCCCAATACTTTTACGGGGATCCAGAGAGGAATAAGGATCCTGAAAGATAATCTGCATCTCTTTTCTTATTTCTCTTAATTCCTTTTTTCCCATAGAAACAATATCCTGTCCCTTATAATTAATACTACCTGAAGTAATATCTAATAACCTTATTATAGCTCTACCAGTAGTGGATTTTCCACAACCTGATTCACCAACAAGTCCCATAGTTTCACCTTCATTTATGGAAAAACTAATATCATCCACAGCATGAACTGTACCAG
>CAZOON010000479.1:0-1553 GCA_964581445.1 uncultured Halanaerobiales bacterium
GTCCCTTCATTAAAATTATAAAAATAACCCCACTTACTGATAGCATAATAAAAATTAATTGTTTTTTAGAAGGCCTTTCCTTTAAAACTATAACTGCCAGCATTGTCACTATTACAGGTATAAGTGAAATCATCAGGCCAGCCTCTGAAGAAGAAGAATATTTTATTCCCATGGTTTCAAAAATAAAATAAAAAACCGGTTGGAATAAAACCAACAAAAATAATAGTCCCATATTTTTATCATGATAATCTAATTTAATTAATTTAAATAAATATAATAGAGTAAAGACAATAGCAGCAACTCCAAATCTAAAGCCAAGTAATTGAAATGGAGGTATATACCCAAGTGAAATTTTTGTAAACATAAAAGAAAAACCAAATATTGAACTATATGACAGTCCTGCAATATAAGGTAAATATTTATTATAATCCATAATTTTCACACACCCAGTCTTTTATTTATCATTAACAGAGGGTCTTGGTCCATAATATTGATAATAATGGGTTTCTATGCCTCCATTATATAATTTCCTTCTTTTACTAGCTTTTTTTCCAAAAATTTTCTCAAACTCTTTATTAGATGTCAAAATATAATAAGACCATGTTTTTAAACTTTTTAATTTTCTTCCCATTAAACGATATAAATCTTCTGCTTCATCTTTATTATTTATTCTTTCTCCATAAGGAGGATTCGTAATAATATATCCATATTTGCGGGATGAAGAAAAATCTACAAATGATTTCTGCTGGAAATGTATCATATTTTCAACCCCTGCTTCTTTTGCATGATAACGTGCTATACCTATGACATTATCATCTATATCATTTCCCATAATCAAACGTACCTGATTATCATGATTTATTAAATCTTTAGCCTCTTCTTCTGCTTTTATCCAGGATTTTTGAGGGATAATGGGCCATTTTTGTGAAGCAAAAGATCTATGTAAACCTGGAGCTATATTTTGGGCCATCATAGCTGCTTCAATCGGTATTGTTCCAGATCCTGTAAAGGGATCAATTAATATCCTATCTTTATGCCAGCGACTTAGATATATCATTGCTGCTGCAATTGTTTCCTGTAGAGGTGCAGTTGTATTTAATTTGCGATATCCCCTTTTGTGTAAACCGTCCCCACTTGTATCTATAGTCAAAGTAGCTATATCTTTTCTTAATTCAACTTCTATTGTATAGAGAGGACCTTTCTCTGAAAACCATTGACTTCCATACTCTTTTTGCATTTTATCAACTATAGATTTTTTAACTATAGATTGACAACTTGGTACACTATGTAATTTTGATTTTATTGAACGCCCTAAAACAGGAAATTCTGCATTTTCTGGTAAAATTTCCTGCCAGGGTAATGCCCCTGTTTTCTCATAAAGTTCATCAAAATTCTCTGCTTTAAAACTTCCCATCTTTAATAATACTCTCTCAGCTGAACGCAACCAGAGATTAGCCCTGCATAAAGTATCATAATCTCCTTCAAAAAAAACTCGACCATTTTTTACCTGACTTATTTTTATGCCTAATTTTTTTAATTCCTTTTTTACCACT
>CAZOON010000480.1:0-1552 GCA_964581445.1 uncultured Halanaerobiales bacterium
ATTTAATGTCGGCATGCCTGCATGAGTCCAGGGAAGATTCATTATAGGACTTCCTGTACTTTCTAAACCTTTTGGTGCTATATCTATTGTGGAAGGGCTAATCCAGAGCTCAATTCCTTTCTCAATCATAAAATTACTTAAGTAAGATCTTAATTCAGGACCTTTTTGCTGTAAATTATTAATTTCCTGATCACTTATTAATATACCTTTTTCAAATATTTCCCTTGTTTTCTTACTATAAAGCTCATAATATTCATTAAACCACTCTTTATGTACTCTTGCCATTTCAGCAGCTCCCAGTCTTCGGTGTCTTGCATTAATTTTTTTTATGTTATCAAAAATATTTGCACTTTTAACAGTAAAACCTGCTCTAACAAATTTATTAATTTGGTCTTCGAATATATCAAGTATCTCTTTATTTACTTGATTAAGATACGGCCCTTTAGGCAAGCCTATAACTGGCATATCACCAGGTCTTTTTTTATTACTTTCCCATCCTTTACATAAAATTGAAGATGCCAATTCCATCCCTTTTAAATCCTGGGTAAAGAGACCTACATGGTCATAACTTTTAGAAAAATATACTAAACCCTCTGTATTTATTCTATCAAAGCTTGGTTTAAAACCCAGTATTCCACAATAAGAAGCTGGACGGATAACAGAACCAATAGTTTGTGTCCCGAGGGCCAGTGGACATAACCCTAAGGCAACTGCAGCAGCTGAGCCACTACTGGAACCTCCTGGTGTATACGCAGGATTATAGGGATTACGTGTTGGTCCAGGGGAAAAATAAGCAAATTCTGTTGTAACTGTTTTTCCAAGAATTAATGCACCTGCTTCTTTAAGTAATTTTACACTATTGGCTTCTTCTTTTTCAAAAAGTTTTGAAGGAAGTTTTGATCCTGCTTTTGTTGGAAATCCTTCTACACTAAATATATCTTTAACTCCAAGTAAAACTCCAAAGAGTGATGGCCGATTATTAGTATCTGGATATTTGTTTTCTAATTCTTTTGTTTCTTTCAATAAACGGGATCTTCTATTTGATTCAGGTAATAATGAATGATAAATTGGTTCTAAATTATCTATTCTATCACAAATTTTATTGACATATTTACTCAAACTAATTTTACCGGATTTTAAAGCCTCAGAATTTTCTAATAATCCTAAACTATGAATGGCCACATTCAACAACTCCTTTATAAACTAATAAAAATTTACATGTATTTATTTCTCTAATATCTCTTTATATATAGCAATAATTTCGTTTTTATATTTAGACTCAGCTTCAATATGTCCCCAGCCTTTTTGAAATGTAAATAATCCATCATAGGCTTCGTCATGATATGTCCGTATAATAAAGGGTATTCCTTTTTCATTTAATTTATCTTCCAAAATATTAGCTTCCAATACATTATCTAATATTAATATTTTTATTAATTCACTCATAAGTTTAGCCCCCTTTTATGTGCTTATTATAACATATATCTATTAATAACACATGAACATTATAATTTTATATAAAATTATAATGTTCAATATAAAAAATTGCAGT
>CAZOON010000481.1:0-1528 GCA_964581445.1 uncultured Halanaerobiales bacterium
TTCTGTACCTAAAACTCATTTATATCGTTTGAAAAAAGATGATACACTCTGGAAATTATATAAAAGCTTTGGGGTTAAGGTAGATAAGATTATTAAAGTTAATAATATAAGATATCCTGAAATGCTTCCCATTGGAAAAATATTAATTATCCCGGAGGATATTTCCGGTTTGCGTTGAAATATATGTGTATGATTATGAATAAGTTCAATTTTTTTAATAACAGGGGCTTTGCTCTTGTTTTTCTTTTTCTATTAAGCTAAAAAATACTGAAATAGGGTGATGAAAAATGCTGGAATATAGAAGTGCAGGGGAATCTCATGGTAAAGGATTTATCTTAATAATTGACGGTATGCCAGCAGGTGTAAAAATTGAGCCTGAAAAAATTAATGCCCAGTTAAAGAGACGACAGGGTGGCTATGGTCGTGGCGGCAGGATGAAGATTGAAAAAGACAGGGTAGAGATTATTAGTGGAATTCGAGCTGGTCTTACCCTTGGTAGTCCTATTGGTATTTATCTTGAAAATAAAGATTGGAAAAATTGGAATGAAATTATGTCAGTAGTTGGTAAAATAAATGACTCGAAAAAAGTAACAAAACCAAGACCTGGTCATGCAGATTTGGCCGGCATATTAAAATACAATCATAATGATATTAGAAATATACTGGAAAGAGCCAGTGCCCGGGAGACTGCGGCCAGGGTGGCAGCGGGCAGTATATTTTCTCAATTCTTAACAAATTTTAATATTGATATTGTAAGTCATGTTCTGAGCATCGGTAATATTGAACTTAAATCACCGGAAATAGATTTTGAAGTTTTGAAAAAGAATGTAGAAAATTCTCCCCTTCATTGTTATGATAAAGAGAAAGAAAAAGAGATGATGAGCTATATTGATAAAATTAAAGAAAAAGGCGATAGTCTGGGAGGAATATTGGAAGTGCGGACAACAGAACTACCTGTGGGTCTGGGTAGTCATGTACAATGGAACAGGAGATTGGATGGCAGATTGGCTCAGGCAATTATGAGTATTCCGGCAATAAAAGGAGTAGAAATTGGACCTGCTTTTGATAATGCAAAATTACCGGGCTCTTTAGTTCATGATGAAATTTATTATAGTAATAATAAAGGATATTATCATAAAACAAATCGGGCTGGAGGATTAGAAGGTGGGATTAGTAATGGAGAAGGATTAATTATAAGAATGGCCATGAAACCAATACCTACTTTAACTAAACCGTTAAATTCAGTTGATATCAAAAGCAAAAAATCTTTTAAGGCAAGTATTGAGAGGTCTGATGTTACAGCTGTACCTGCAGCAGGTGTAGTAGGTGAAGCAATGGTAAGTCTGGTGCTTGCAGATGCATTATTGGAAAAGTTTGGCGGAGACAGTATGGAGGAAATTGAACGAAATTATAATAATTTCGTTAGTGGATTATCATAAGGTGGATAGCATGAACAAAGTAGATAAAATTATTTTAATGATATTGATAATATCAGTGGCTCTTGTACCACTTGTTATGATTCCCTATA
>CAZOON010000482.1:0-1527 GCA_964581445.1 uncultured Halanaerobiales bacterium
TAAGTATTCCACTTTTTATATCAAACTTAATCTCATTTTTATCGATAACATCCAGTGCCTGATTGTAAAAAATTGAAACCTCTTTATAAGAAGAGTTAACTATCTCTAAATTCCTCTCCTGCATTAAATCAATAATTTCCCCTGAAGCAGTTTTATTTACCATATATCCTACAGCTAATAAAGATAGAGTAATAATTACTATCATAATTAAAATTATCTTCAGAGCAATAGATTTATAAGCTTTTTTACCCTCTTTACCCATTACTATATCCCCCCATAATAATTAAAACTAACTCACTTTACTTCCATTTTCAATCTCATTAGCTACAGTTGTCAATGCCATATTCCCTTCCTCATCTTTAGCCGCAAGTATCATGCCATCAGATTTAACACCAAATATTGTAGCTGGCTCAAGATTGGCAACCATTAAAATCTTTTTACCAATAATATCCTCAGTCTGGTAGTGTTTAGCAATTCCTGCTACCAGCTGTCTTTCCTCTTCTCCCAGGTCAACCTTTACCTTTAGCAATTTATTGCTACCTTCAATTTTCTCAGCTTCAATAAATTCTGCCACTCTTATATCAAGTTTTTTGAATTCATCAAAACTTATTTTTTCTTCATTCAATTCTTTTTCAACCTCCTCATAATATTCCTCAATATCAATCCTTGGAAAAATGGGGTCTTTTCTTTCAATATTAATACCTGTGGGCAGCCCACCCCATTCCTTTAAATCTTCCCAGACAAGTGTTTCAATTAATTCTCTTGAGCCAAGCTGTTCCCCCATTTGATAGGGTTTTTCAATCATAAAAGGCTTTAACATACCTGCAATAATACGCAGCGATTCCAATAAATTATATAGAACTGTTTTCAATCTCTCTGTTTTAGAATCATCTTTACCTAAAATCCAGGGCCTGGTCTGATCAATATATTTATTTGTTCTTCTTACAAATGACCATAATGCCTCAAGAGCATCAGAATATTTTAAGCTCTCAGTGAAATCTGCAACATTATCTACTGTTTGCATAGCTGTTTTAATTAAATCATCATCAATCTCTTCTTTCAATCCAGTCTCTGGTATAAGTCCATCAAAATATTTATCAACCATACTAACGGTCCTGTTTAATAGATTCCCTAAATCATTGGCCAGATCAGAATTTATCCTCTGGATTAAAGATTCAGTAGAATAGGTTCCATCTGTACCAAATGCCACCTCTCGTAAAAGATAATAACGGATAGCATCTGGGCCAAAATCTTCTATTAATTTAATTGGATCTACCACATTACCTTTTGATTTGGACATTTTCCCAGTTTTAGTCAATAACCAGCCATGTCCGTAAACCTGTTTTGGCAATGGTAAATCAAGGGCCATTAAAATAATTGGCCAAATTATGGTATGGAATCTAAGTATATCTTTACCAACCAGGTGTAAATCTGCTGGCCAGAAATTATTAAAGTTTTCATTTTCCGTAAGATATCCAATAGCAGTTATATAATTACTTAAAGCATCAATCCAGACATAAATTACAT
>CAZOON010000483.1:0-1520 GCA_964581445.1 uncultured Halanaerobiales bacterium
TAGCCTGGATAATTTACCCCTTTACAGCAATTCGGCTGGTGGAGTACTGGATTATGATGATATGAAGGATTATATTGAGGGAAACAGTCAGTATATCCGAAAATATTCAAAAAGTTCATTACAAAGTCTTAACTCGGAATATTATCAATATCTGTCCAGTCATGGAATTTATCGTTCTGAGTGGGAGATTATGAAAACCATAAATCGCTCTGAAGGTGGATTGGAGAAATATTTTTCTCAGGCCAGGGACAATCAGGCCCTTTTTGAAAAATTAATAATACCTGCTGTTAGTGAGAGCATCAGTTCTCGCAGTGGGGATAATGAAAATTCACTTCTCAAGATTTTTGTTGATAATATTAAAATAGCTAAAAATCTGCCTGAACTCATCTCCAGGACAGATGATATTAATATTTTACTCAGAATGGTGGAGCCACTTCTGCTTAATGCTGAACATGGTATAAAATTGCGAAAAGCCCTGGAGATGATAAGAGCGAGGGGTAATAATTATTTGCATGGTTTTAAAAGTAGATTGACATTCCTGGAAAATGAGTTAAAACGTAGTAAAAATGAACAGGAAAGGACGAAAGAAAGATTAAAGGAGCTTGATTATGAGGAAAATAATCTTAAATATGCCCGGAAACTCAGAGAGTTAAAAAACTTAAGGGCTTCAAGGTCTGAACTGGAAGATAATTTTTCCTCTGTCAAAAACTATATTTTTGAACTTGAAAAAGAGGAAAAGGAATTAAGATTAAAGCAGCATTTTATTGTTTATGAAAAAAATAAAAATGAACATCAGCAGCTAAAAAATAAGATTAAAGTTCTTAAGGATTCGGCCGGTTTATCTAAACTTCATGATAAAATCAGGGAGAGGAAAGAAAAGATAAAAACTGCCTGGCCTGATCTTAAAAAAGCATGGGAAGATTCCACCCGGAATGTTTCTGCTTATTATAAATACTTAGAACATAATAAAAAAACTTTGAAAGATGATGAAAAAGAGATAGATAAAAAAAGACATAAACTGGAGATAGAGATAGATCGCTATGATGAAAGAAAGAGAGAATTTGAGGAATGGCAAAAAAGCTTAAGTGCAAGGTTTAACCCGCTTCAGTTAAGCAGTCCGGCCTATCTGCTTGAAGAGCTTTCAAATGAGATAAATATTGAAAAAAAGAGATTAAATGATAATATACAAATTAAAGGTGATAAAGAAAGGAAAAAAGAAGAGCTTCAGGAAGAAAGGGGAGATTATAAAATTGATCTTGCCAGGCAGGAAGAGAATTATAAGAGACTTGAAAAGGAATATCAGAAAAGACGGGAAAGTGAAGCTGATATTTATACCAGGATAATTTCCATACTCGACCTGGATAGATTCAAAGAGGTCTATACCCCGGACTGGCTGCTGGATAAAAATGTTAAAATGGAAAAATTGTTGGAAGAAAAATCTCAAACTCTACAGGATTTAAATAATAAGACACATGAGTTGGAGATGGATCTTGCTTTAAATCAAAAGGATTATTGGATTT
>CAZOON010000484.1:0-1514 GCA_964581445.1 uncultured Halanaerobiales bacterium
AAAAAATATTAAGGAGGCCTTTAAAGTGGCAAAGATACTGGAATGTATTCCTAATTTTAGTGAAGGCAGGGATCAGGCTAAGATTGAAAAAATAGTTGAACCTTTTAGAAAAACAGAGGGTATTAAACTGCTGGATTATTCTGCTGATAAAGACCATAATCGTTTAGTGGTAACTATGATTGGTAATGTAGATAGTTTAAAGACTGCTATGATAGACGCAATCGGTATAGCTGTTGATTTGATTGATATGAATGTACATAAAGGTGAGCATCCCAGGTTGGGGGCTGTTGATGTAGTGCCCTTTACTCCTGTGAGAAATGTTAGTATGGAAGAGGCGGTAGAGCTGGCTAAAGAACTTGGGCAAAAAGTAGCAGAGCGCTATAATCTTCCTATATATTTATATGAGGAAGCGGCAAGTGAAGAAAAGAGAAAGAACCTGGCAGAGATTAGAAGGGGTGAATTTGAAGGGTTTGCAGAAAAGATTAAAAAATCAGAATGGAAACCTGATTTTGGTCAAGCAGAACTCCACCCTACAGCAGGGGCTACAGTTATTGGTGCCCGTATGCCATTACTTGCTTTTAATATTAATCTGGATACTGATAATCTGGAGATAGCAAACAAGATAGCCAGAAAAATTAGGCATTCCGGTGGAGGGCTGAGATATTGTAAGGCCATAGGTATTGATCTTACTGAAAAGGGAATAGTGCAGGTCTCTATGAATATGACAGATTATACTAAAACCTCTCTTTATCAGTCATATGAAATGGTTAAGTTTGAAGCAAAAAGGTATGGTGTTAACCTTATTGGCAGTGAACTTATTGGACTATTGCCATCACAGGCACTTTTTGATGTTGCTGAATATTATCTACAGCTTGAAGATTTTAAAGCAGAGCAGATAATGGAAAATCGCCTTTTGGAAGAGTTGTAAAGATTAAAGTAAATATATAATGGGAGGTTTAATATGGAAAAACTTCTTATAATAAATATTGGTGAGCTTATTAGCTGTGCTGGTGAAAATGAATTTGAACTTATTAATGACGCCTATATAAAGATTGAAAATGAAAAAATAAAAGAAATTGGAGAAAGCAGGGATTTAAAGTCTCGAAAAGATTATAAAGTTTTTGATGCCAGAACTAAAACAGTCATGCCTGGTTTTATAGATCCTCATACTCACTTTGTTTTTGGGGGTTATAGGGCAGAAGAGTTTAACTGGCGTTTGTCGGGTATGTCCTATGCGGAAATAATGAAAAGGGGTGGGGGGATTGCCAATACTGTACAATCAACCCGAAATGCAAGTTTTGAAGAATTATATAAAAATGCAAAAAAGAGATTGGATAAAATGTTAGAGCAGGGGATTACCACTGTTGAAGGTAAAACGGGTTATGGTCTTGATAAAGAAAATGAATTGAAGCAATTAAGGGTTATGAAAGAATTAGATAAAAATCATCCAGTTGATATTATTAAGACTTTTCTTGGCGCCCATAGTGTGCCTGCTGAATTTAATGGTAACCATG
>CAZOON010000485.1:0-1510 GCA_964581445.1 uncultured Halanaerobiales bacterium
TATTTAAGTTATAATAGATATGATTTTGAAAGCTCGTATTTTAAATGTTTTACTAATTTTTTGCAGGAGTATGTTGGTTTGTCTAGAATTAAAATATTTGAATATCTAATTTAAGGGGTGAAAAAAATGAGCTTGTTGACCTTCAAACAGGGGATACATCCTGAGTATAATAAAGAGCTAACCCGGGATAAATCCTTAAAAGAAGCGAATAGACCAGATGAGGTAGTAATTCCATTACAGCAGCATATTGGAGCCCCATTAAAGCCACTGGTAAATAAGGGCGATTATGTGAAAATGGGACAGAAGCTGGGCGATACGGATAGTTTTGTTGCTGCACCTGTTCATGCCTCAGTATCAGGTATAGTTAAAGAGATAAAAAAAGTTTTAACCCCGGTTGGTAAAAAATCACTGGCTGTAGTTATTGAAGCTGATGATATGGACCAGCTTGATGATAGTATTAAGCCAAGAGGGGAGCTAAAAGATTTAGAGCCTGGTAAGATAAGAGAGTTTATTCGTGAAGCTGGTATTGTTGGTATGGGTGGAGCTATGTTTCCAACTCATGTGAAACTGGCAATTCCAGATGACAAAGAAGTTGAATATGTGATATTAAATGGCGCAGAATGTGAACCTTATCTTACAGTGGATTACAGAATTATGTTGGAAAGAGCAAAGGATGTAGTTTTTGGATTAAAAGTTTTGATGAAGGCTACAGAAGCAGAAAAGGGTTTTATTGGTATTGAGGATAATAAAGAAGATGCTATTAAAGTTATGAAAAAAGCGGTTCAAGATGAGCCAGGGATTGAAGTGAAGGTAACTGAGACTAAGTATCCTCAGGGTGGTGAAAAGATGTTGATAAAAGCCATTCTGGATAGAGAAGTTCCTATGGGCGGTTTACCTTTAGATGTAGGAGTTGTTGTAAATAATGTTAGTACTGCAGTTGCAGTTGCTGATCTTATTAAAGAAGGTATGCCTTTGATAAAAAGAGGGATGACCATAACCGGTAGAGGTATAAATGAGCCTATTAACATTTTTTATAGGATAGGGACTAAAATAGAAGAACTTATTGAGCAGGCTGGAGGATTAAAGGATAATACTGGCAAGGTAATACTGGGTGGACCGATGATGGGATTTTCCCAGGGCAGCACTGATGTTCCTGCTGTAAAAGGTAGTTCTGGTATACTGGTTCTTCCAAAAGAGGAAGTTGACGCTCATGCACCTCAGCCCTGTATTAAATGTTCTCGTTGTGTAGATGCATGTCCTGTTTTTTTATTACCAACACAGCTTGTTAATTTTACTAAAAATGAAATGTATGATGAGCTTGAAGAATATAATGTTACAAATTGTATTGAATGTGGCTCCTGTTCTTATGTATGTCCTTCAAAAATACCATTGGTTCATTATATAAGAATGGGTAAAGCTGAAGTAATCGCTAGAAAGAAAAAGGCACAGTATGGAGGAAAGACATGAATAATGAAAGATTAATTGTAAGCTCTTCGCCACACGTTAGAGA